>VGPQ01000059.1 GCA_016882555.1 Cyanobacteria bacterium M_surface_7_m2_040 | reverse complement strand
TGCGTCAGCCGCCGTTGCCGTCGGGGCTCGATCCGTTGCAGCAGCTGCGTGCCCAGCTGGAGCGCCTGGACAGCGACGCCAATGTGCAGTGGTGGCCCAGCGATCCCTCGCGCCTGCCGCCGCCGTTGCTGGCCCGGTTGCGACGACAGCAGCAGGCGCTGAGCCAGTTAGCCGCCGCCCTGCCCTGGCCCGCCGATCCCGATGCGCTCGATGGGCCGGCCTGTCAGGCCCTGCTCCAGGAGCTGGAGCGCTGCATCGCGCTCAGCCCGGTGCGCCAGGGCCGCTGGGGTGTTGAGCCAGTTGGCCGCCGCCCTGCCCTGGCCCGCCGATCCCGATGCGCTCGATGGGCCGGCCTGTCAGGCCCTGCTCCAGGAGCTGGAGCGCTGCATCGCGCTCAGCCCGGTGCGCCAGGGCCGCTGGGGTGTTGAGGCCCTGCATCGCGCTCTGCTGGGAGAGACCGAGGGGCTGCCGCTGCAGCGCTGGCCGCTGGGCACGCCCGTGCTGAACCGGCTCAACCGGCCCGAGCAGGGCCTGGCCAATGGCGACATCGGCGTGCTGGTGCAGCGGGGCGGCGAGCGCTGGGTGTTGCTGAGCGGCCCGCGGCTGTTGCATCCGGCCCGGCTGGGCGCCGCCGAGCCGGCGTTGGCGCTCACGGTTCACAAGGCGCAGGGCAGCCAGTACAACGAGGTGTTGCTGCTGCTGCCGCCGATGCGGCACTGGGATCCACGGCTGCTGTACACGGGCCTCACCCGGGCCCGGCAGCGTGCCGTGCTGATCACGCCCGCTGACCACCCAGACCTGACCTGACCTGGCCATGCCTGACCCCTTCCCTCCCCCTGCGGCTTCGGTTCCGGGCGCGGTTCGCGTGGAGCGTCCCTGGGGTTGGTTTGAAGACCTTGGCAGCGGCGAGGGATACAAGGTCAAACGCCTCTGCATCCAGGCCGGCGCGCGCCTCAGCCTGCAGCGCCATCGCCATCGCCTCGAGCACTGGGTGGTGGTGAGCGGCCAGGGGCAGCTGGAATGTGACGGCAGGGTGATCGAGGCCCAGGCGGGCACCACCCTGCTGGTGCCCTGTGGTGCCGTACACCGGGCCCGGGCCACCACCGCCGACCTGGTGATCGTCGAAGTGCAGCGCGGCGCCTGGCTCAGCGAAGACGACATCGAGCGGCTGGCCGATGATTTCGGTCGCTGCGGGGGCGAGTGTTAAGCTTTTCAAAAGCCTTTTTCAAGGGCAGGGCAGTCGTTTCGGACCTGGTTTCCAGCCAGCTCCATGGGGTTTCTGCCGGGCCTGCGTTCAAGGATTCCTCAGGCCCTCCAACCCGTGAATCAACAGTCCCTGGACGGCGGCTTCGGCTGCTCCGTCGACCTCGATGTGTGCGTCGATGCGGTGCAGACCGCACCGTGCCCCGAGCAACCCGTTGCGGCCGACCTGCCGCAGGCGCCGAGTGATAGCGGCTTTGCCCGCTTCGGCTTCAGTGACGCCTTGCTGAAAGCCCTCGAAGCGGTCGGCTACGCGCAGCCGTCGCCGATCCAGAGCGCCGCGATCCCCGAGCTGCTGCTCGGCCGCGATCTGGTGGGCCAGGCCCAAACCGGCACCGGCAAAACCGCTGCCTTCGCCCTGCCCATGCTGGCGGCGCTGGATCCAGAGCTGCGCAAGCCGCAGGTGCTCGTGCTCGCCCCCACCCGCGAGCTGGCGATGCAGGTGGCTGAAGCCTTCAACAGCTACAGCGTTCACCTCGATGGGGTGCGCACCCTCGCCATCTATGGCGGCGCCGACTTCCGCGATCAGATCCACCATCTGCGCCGCGGTGTGCAGATCGTGGTTGGCACCCCGGGCCGCGTCATGGATCACATGCGTCAGGGCACCCTCGACCTCTCGGGGCTGCGGGCGCTGGTGCTCGATGAGGCCGACGAGATGCTGCGCATGGGCTTCATCGACGATGTCGAGTGGGTGCTCGAGCAGCTCCCGGCCCAGCGTCAGGTGGTGCTGTTCTCAGCCACCATGCCCACCGAGATCCGCCGCATTTCGCAGAAGTACCTCAACAATCCGGCCGAGATCACGATCAAGACCAAGGCGGCTGATTCAGGCCGCATCCGCCAGCGCTATCTCACCGTCAACGGGCCCCAGAAACTGGCGGCTCTGGAGCGGGTGCTGGAAGCGGAGCGCGCCGAGGCCACGATCATCTTTGCCCGCACCAAGGCGATCACCCTCACGGTGGCTGAATCCCTCGAGCAGCACGGGTACGACGTGGCCGTGCTCAACGGCGACGTGCCCCAGGCCCAGCGCGAGCGCACGATCGAGCGGCTCAAGAGCGGCAAGGTCGATGTGCTGGTGGCCACCGATGTGGCCGCCCGCGGGCTGGATGTGGAGCGGATCAGCCTGGTGATCAACTACGACATCCCCTTTGACAGCGAGGCCTACGTGCACCGCATCGGTCGCACCGGGCGTGCCGGCCGCAGTGGTGAGGCGATTCTGTTTCTGACGCCGCGCGAGCGCCGCTTTCTCTCCGGCCTCGAACGGGCCGTGGGGCGGCCGATCGAAGCGATGGAGGTGCCCAGCAACGCCACCATCAACCAGAACCGTCTGGATCGCCTGCGCAGCCGGCTCACGGCAGCGGTGCAGGGGTCCAGCTGCAGCGAGCAGGACCGGGCCCTGCTCAGCGAGATCGTGCAACGGGTGGCCCAGGAGGTGGGCTGCAGCGGCGAGGCGCTCGCCCTGGCTGCGTTGGAGCTGAGCCTGTCTGGTCAGCCGCTGCTGCTGCAGGGGGATGACGTCTCGTTTGCAACCCCGCGCCAGAACGGCAGTTTCGAGCGGGAGCGACCGGGTCAGGGCCAGTTTGGTGGCGGCGGCCGTCAGGCCCGGGGCGAGAGGCCCGCACGCGGGCCCGAAACCAACATGGAGCGCTTCCGCATCGAGCTGGGTTGGCGCGACCGCATCAAGCCCGGCAACATCGTTGGCGCCATTGCCGGTGAAACGGGTCTCAATGGCAAGGCCATTGGCCGCATCCAGATCTTCGACACCCACAGCGTGGTGGATCTGCCCAAGGGCATGCCCGCCGATGTGTTTGATGGCCTGCGCCAGCTGCGGGTGCTCAACAAACCCCTGCAGATCTCCCGGCTGCAGGGCTGATTCAGGCGCAGAGCCCGGTGACGTCGCGGCTGGCCAACGTGGTGAAGTCCACACTCGCCAGCCGCTCCACCGCGGCCACCAGAGCGATCTGCACCTCCTGGGTCTCGCAGCAGACCAGCGTCTGCAGCAGATCAAAGCGATCCTGAGCGGCAAGCTCGCCGTCCTCGCTCCAGGCGAGGCTCCAGGTCACGGGGGCCGTCATCACGGGCGTGCGCATCAGGATTTGCTGACAATGGGACGCTACTGGGGAGCGCCCCGGGATCGACAGATTCCCTTCGGTTCTGCTTCACGCTTCTCCACATGACTGCCGGTCCCATGCGGCAGTAAGGTGGGAGGGATTCCAAAGGTCACAAGGCTCCCTTCGGCCCACCCAGCTTTCACTGGCCAATCCCTAGGAACCCAGCATCAGACGAATCAGTTCCAGGATTGCTCCAGTTTTTCATTCAATGACCATTTACGTCGGTAACCTCTCGTTCCAAGCTGAGCGCGAGGATCTGCTTGATCTTTTCGGCCAGTACGGCGAAGTGCGCCAGTGCAGCCTGCCCCTCGATCGCGAGACCGGCCGCAAGCGCGGCTTTGCCTTCGTTGAGCTCGCCGACGACGCCGCCGAGCAAAAGGCCATCGACGACCTTCAGGACGTCGAGTGGATGGGCCGCATGATTCGCGTCAACAAGGCCACCCCCCGTGAAGGCGGCGGTGGTGGTGGTGGCGGCGGCCGCGGCGGTTACGGCGGTGGCGGCGGCAACCGTGGTGGCGGTGGCGGTGGCGGTGGCGGTGGCGGCTATGGCGGTGGCGGTGGCAACCGCTGGTGAGCCCACGGCGGTTCACGCCTTCTTCGGCTGAACCGCTGCAGATCCTCAACGGAAGAGCAGCGGTTCAGCAGCCGATCCGCACCTGATCAGCAGCAGGACAGCAGCCGATCAACTGCTTCAACTGCAGTCGGCTGCTCACGACTCAGCAACCCCGTTCAGCTCCCTTGATGCAATTGCCTGAGCCCGCTGCACAGCTGCTGCAGCAGGCTCTCGGCACGGGTGTCACGGTGGGCCATCGATTCGCCGCTGCGGGTTTCAATCGCCATTTCGCCGGTGTTGCGCAGGTTGCTCCAGTCGCACAGCACCACCACATGGTCTTTGGCCTGGAGACCTCTACGGGGCCGATCCGTGGCAATCAGCCAGGGGTGGTTGCGGTCGGGATCCTCAACCTGCAACCCCAGCTCTCCGACCAGATCGGTGAGCAGCGCGGTGAGCTCCTGGGCCGCCAGGTCAACCGGGAGGAAAGCACGGCAGTGGGCCATCGAACGGCAGCGGTGTCATTCTCCACTGCTAATCACTGTGCGCGGATCTGCCAACGCGTTGGCGTTTCACCGTCTGGCTGATGGCCCCTGAGCATCCGACGAACCCGCCCCGGCCGCTGCCCCTGCAGCGCCTGCTGAAGGCCCTGCGCCCCCACCGCCGCCAGCTCTGGCTGGCAGCGCTGTGCTCGGTGCTCAACAAGCTGTTCGACCTGGCGCCGCCGGTGCTGATCGGTTTGGCAGTCGATGTGATCGTGCGCCAGGACACCGCCTGGCTGGCGCGCTTCGGTGCCACCACGGTGCCCGCCCAGCTCACCCTGCTGGCGGTGCTCTCGTTTGTGATCTGGAGCGCCGAGTCGCTGTTTGAGTACCTCTACGGGCTGCTCTGGCGCAACCTGGCCCAGACCGTGCAGCACGAGCTGCGGCTGGAGGCCTATGGCCATCTGCAGCAGCTGGAGATGGCCTTCTTCGAGGCCGGCAGCAGCGGCCGCCTGCTGACGATCCTCAACGACGACATCAACCAGCTCGAGCGTTTTCTTGACCACGGCGCCAACGAGATCCTGCAACTGATCACCACCGTGCTGGCCGTCGGTGGTGCCATGGCCGTGCTCTCCCCCACGGTGGCCGGGGTCTCGTTTCTGCCCATTCCGGTCATCCTCTGGGGTTCGCTGCGCTTTCAGCGGCGGCTGGCGCCGCGCTACGCCCAGGTGCGCGAAAAGGCCGGCGACCTGGCCGCCCGCCTGGCCAACAACCTGGGCGGCATGCTCACGATCAAGAGCTACACCGCCGAGGCCTGGGAGTTGGCCCGACTGGGCGAGCAGAGCGAGGCCTACCGCGCCGCCAACCGGAGGGCGATCCGCCTTTCGGCCGCCTTTGTGCCGTTGATTCGCTTCGCGATCCTGTTCGCCTTTCTGGCGATCCTGGTGATTGGCGGTCTGCAGGCCTGGCGCGGCACGATCGCCGTGGGCACCTACTCGTTTCTGGTGTACATCACCCAACGGCTGCTGTGGCCGTTGACCACCCTCGGCCGCACCCTGGATGACTACCAGCGGGCCATGGCCTCGGCGGCGCGGGTGCTCGATCTGCTCGACACTCCGGTGTCCCTGCCCGGCGGCAGCACGCCATTGCCCCTCGGCATGGTGGAGGGGGAGATCCGCTTTGACAACGTCAGCTTTGCCTACCAGGGCCGGGAGCCCTTGCTGCGGCACTTTGATCTGACCATCCCGGCCGGCAGCACGATCGGCATCGTGGGGTCCACTGGCTCGGGCAAGAGCACCCTGGTGAAGCTGCTGCTGCGCCTGTATGGCCTTCAGGGCGGGCGCATTTTGCTCGATGGCACACCGATCGAGCAGCTGCGCCTCGACGACCTGCGCGCCGCCATCGGCCTGGTGAGCCAGGAGGTGTTTCTGTTCCACGGCACCGTGGCCGAGAACATCGCCTATGGCAGTTTTGACGCGTCGCTGCAGGCGATCGAACGGGCGGCGGCCCTGGCCGAGGCGGCTGGGTTCATCGAGCAGTTGCCCGAGGGGTACAACACCGTGGTGGGCGAGCGCGGTCAGCGCCTGAGCGGTGGACAGCGGCAGCGCATCGCCCTGGCCCGGGCGATTCTCAAGGATCCGCCGGTGCTGATCCTCGACGAGGCCACCGCCGCCGTCGACAACGAGACCGAAGCCGCGATCCAGCGCTCGCTGGATCGGCTCACGGCCGATCGCACCACCCTGGTGATCGCCCATCGGCTCTCGACCGTGCGCCACGCCGATCGCATCGTGGTGCTCGAGCACGGCCAGCTGGTGGAGAGCGGCCGCCATGAGGCGCTGATGGCCGCCGGCGGTGCCTATGCCAACCTCTGGCGCGTACAGGTGGGGCTCAGACCCGACGAGCTGCTGCAGCTGTGAGGGCCTGGTGCGCGTTGCAATAGCGTTGTGCGGATGAAACGCCCTGCGAGCACCAAGGCTGGCCGCACCCCCAGGCGGCGAGGGCGGGCGCGCAAGGTCGTGGTGGCGATGGCCGTGGGCCTCTCGGCAGGCCTGGTGCTGGCGGTGCCCCTGTTCGACCTGATCGGGGGCAGCAGCGGCGCCAACAACAACGCGGTCACCAATCCTTTTGCCGCCTGGACCGGCATCGGCGATCAAGACATTCTGCTGGTGGGCACCGATGTGGGCGGTGGCAACACCGATGTGATCGCCAGCGTGCGGGTCGATGGCGGCGTCACCCGCATCACCCAGGTGCCCAGGGATTCGTACATCGAAGCCGAGGGCTACGGACCCAACAAGATCAATGCTCTCTACGCGATTGGCGGCATCGATCTGCTGAAGCGTGAGCTGGCGCGCAAGCTGGGCCGGCCGATCACCCACCATGTTTTGGTGAACCTCGGTGCGGTGCGGCGCATGGCCGATGCCCTCGGCGGCATCGAGGTCAACGTGCCCAAACGGTTGTATTACACCGACCGCAGCCAGGGTCTCTACATCGACCTGCAGCCCGGTGTGCAGACCCTCAAGGGCCGCGAGCTCGAGGGTTTTCTGCGCTTCCGCCACGATGAGCTGGGCGACATCGGCCGCCTGGAGCGGCAGCAGCTGGCCTGGCAGGCCCTGTTTCGCAAGCTCACCCGCCCCGAGCACCTGGTGCGCCTGCCGGCGCTGCTCTCGGCCGCGGGCAAAGACATCAAGACCGACCTGGGGCCGATGGAGCTGGGCGGTCTGATCACCGCCATGGGCACCACCGAGCTCGACACCAAGCGCCTGGGTGGGCGCCCGTTCATGCGCAATGGCATCAGCTACTGGGACGCCGACTGGCCGCAGGCGCCAGCGGGGTCATCGGATGCGGCCGCTGCCGACGATCGCTACCGCTTTCTGTACTGAGCGGGCCCTGCCCCACGATCGATGGCGGCCCGATCCAGTCCCTGCAACCGGTCGCAGGTCCCACAGGGCGCGCCCGCAACGGTTGAAAGGTTCAAGCACCATCGCTCCCCTTGTCGCCGCCGTTGCCGTGGTTCGACAGGGTGATCAGGGCCAGCACCAGGGCGGCACCGGCGAGCAACGGTGTGGAGGCCGCCACCGTCACCCCCAGGGCGGCGGTGAACCAGATCGAGGCGGCACTGGTGAGTCCCCGCACCTGGGGTGGCTGGTGCTTGGGCCGTTGGTGCGGCACCAGAATCTCGCCGG
>VGPQ01000058.1 GCA_016882555.1 Cyanobacteria bacterium M_surface_7_m2_040 | reverse complement strand
GTCGTCGCGGGCCGACACGCTCAGGGCCGGCGACCCAGCCGCGGCATCAAGTGCTTCCGGTTCATCAACACCGCCCACGGCGGCCGACCAGGCGCTGAAGCGCTGTTGCAGGCGCTCGCGCAGCTCCACGGCCAGCCGCTCGGCCGTGCGCTTGCCCACCCCGGGCGTGCGGGCCAACAGGCGCAGATCGGCTTGAATGATGGCCACCACCAGGGTCTGGGGCTCGAGTTCGGCCAGCAACGACAGGGCCACCTGGGGCCCCACCCCGTTGACCGCCACCAGCTCCCGGAACAGATCCCGTTCGCTGCGCTCACCAAAGCCAAACAGCAACCAGCCGTCCTCGCGAATGGCATGGTGAATGTGCAGCTCAAGGCTGGCGCCCCGGGCCGGGAGAGCAGCAAACTGGCGACGGGTGAGCTGCACTTCGTAGCCCACCCCAGCAACCGCGAGCAGCACGCCGCATCGGTTGCTCTGCTGCCAGAGATCCAGCACCTGCCCCTGCAGCCAACCGATCATTTGCGCGCTTCAGCTGATCCCATGCTGCCCGCCCTGCCTAGCCCCCTGCTCCGCCCCGCTGGCGCCTTGCGCCCTGCCCATGACCCACCCAGCTGGGGCATGCCGTTGAGGGTTGTGGTGCTGGGGGCGCTGCTGGTTGTGCTCAGCCTCGGTTTGGGTGCCTGCGGCCGCTTGCCGATGCCGCCACAGGCGGTGGTGCAGAAGGCGCTCAGCCTGCAGATCGAACTGACCCAGCAGGCCATCGCCAGCGCCCTCGAGCTGCCACCGCCGGGTGACGCCAGCGTGCGCCATGTGCGCATCGAAGCGCAGCGCGGCATCCCCATCGGCGACGGCCGCGGCCTGCAGCTGAGCGGCCATTTCGACTGGCGGCTGGGCGACGAGCCCACCCTGCAGGACAGCCCCTTTGAGCTCTATCTGCAGCGGGGCGAACGCGGCCAGAGCTGGCGCCTGGCGCGGCCCATGGGCGGCGATCCGGAGGCCAACAGCCAGCAGTGGCTGATCGATCCCCTGCCGCTACCAGGCTGAACCCGCTTCCAGCAACACAACCCGCTGTGAACAGGGCCACTGCCGTGCCACAGCGATGCGGTCGTTGGCCTCGAGCGGGGCTCGGGCCAGCGGCCTGAGGGCACCCAGGCCCTGGTGCAGGACCGCGTGGACCAGCTCAAGCGGCAGTAGGCACTGATCGCCGCACGCTGATCAAGGTGGCCGCCAGCACCAGCAGCGCGCCCGCGAGGGTGGCCCCATCCAGCGGTTCAGCAAACAGCAGCCACCCCCACAACACCGCGAACCCCACCTGCACATAGCTGATGGTGGTGGCCCGCGCCGCGGGCAAGGCCATCAGCCCCCGGGTGAGCGTCAGCTGCCCGAGCTGGGTGAACAGCCCCACCCCCAGCAAGGCCAACAGCTCCGGCCCCGTCGGCACAACCGGATTGAGCACCACCGGCGGCAGGCTCAGCGCCAGGGCCACCAACGGGAAATAAAACACGATCACCAGGGGGTGTTCGCTGTGGCGCAGGGCGCGCACGCTCACATAGGCAAGCGCTGTGGACAGAGCCCCCAGCAGGGCGATGGCCACGGCGATCGGCGGCAGGGGTCGTGCCGTGGGCAACGAGGCCCCAACCATCCCCTGCAGCAGCACCGGCGGCTGGGCCATCAGCAACACCCCCAGCCAGCCGAGGCCCACTGCCGCGATCACCCGCCTCCCGATCGACTCACCCAGGTGCAGCCAGGCCAGCAGCGCCGTGAACGTGGGGTAGCTGTACTGGAGCACCGTGGCGGCGGCGAGCGGCAGCTGCGCCAGAGCCTGGTAGACGCACAGCAGCGCCAGGGTGCCGATCGCCCCTCGCCAGATCAGCAGTCCGCGCCGCTGACCCCAGGGGTCCACACCAGCCCGCTGCAGCATCCACCAACTCAGCACCACGCTCACCACCGCCCGCGCCAGCACCACCTCCACCGCCGGAATGCGGCTGCCCACGAGCTTCACGCAGACCCCCATCAACGAGAAGAAGAAGGCGCTGGCGACCATGTCAACGGTCGCCGATCGCGAGGCCACAGAAGCAGACGGCATGGTCCCATCGAAGCACCGCCAAACGGCCGTAGGTTGTGCGCTGCACCCCTGGCCTTGTGACGCGCGCCGCCACCATTGGGCTGACCCTGAGCGCGCTGAGCGTGCTGACCCTGCTGACGGCATCGCTTGCGACCGGGCCTGCCGCCGCCCAGGTCGGCGCCAACATGAAGCATCAGCTGATCTTTCGGGTTTGCCGCAAGGCGATGGCCGCCGACTTTCAGAAAGCCGGCAAGAGCCCGCCTGCAGGCATGGTCGAGGACACCTGCGGCTGTGTCGTGCAGGAAATCAACCGACGCGCCAGCATTCAGCAGGCCAAGGCGACCTGCCAGGCCAAAGCCCTGAAGACCTATTCCCTCGAGTAACGGGCCTTGAGCCAAGCGCGCCTCCACCCCCGCACGATCGAAGCCGTCAAAGAGCGGGCCGACATCGTTGATGTCGTGGGCGAGCACGTGGTGCTCAAGAAAAAGGGCCGCGAGTTTGTCGGGATCTGCCCGTTCCACGACGACAAATCGCCGTCGATGACGGTGTCGCCGGCCAAGCAGTTCTATTACTGCTTTTCGTGTGGAGCCGGCGGCAACGCGATCAAGTTCCTGATGGAACTGCAGCGCACCAGCTTCAGCGAGGTGGTGCTGGAGCTGGCGCGCAAGTACCAGCTGCCGATCGAAACCCTCGATGGCCCCCAGCAGGAGCGGCTGCGTCAGCAGCTGTCGCGGCGCGAACAGCTGCATCGCGTGCTCACCCTGGCCTGCGGCTTTTTCCGCAGCCAGCTGCAGGAGCCTGAAGGGCAGGCGGCCCTCAGCTACCTGCGCCAGGACCGTGGACTGCAACCGGCCACGATCGAGGCCTTTGAGCTGGGCTTTGCCCCCGACCGCTGGGATGGCCTGCTGCAGCATCTGCAGCAGGTGGAAGGCATCGCCCCCACGCTGCTGGAAGCAGCAGGGTTGGTGGTGCCACGCCGCGGCGGCGACGGCTTCTACGACCGCTTCCGCCATCGCCTGATGGTGCCGATCAAGGACCGGCAGGGGCGGGTGATCGGCTTTGGCGGCCGCAGCCTCGACGGCAGCGAACCCAAGTACCTCAACTCCCCGGAAACGGAGCTGTTCGAGAAGGGCAAGCACCTGTTTGGTCTCGACAAGGCCGCCGACCCCATCCGCCGGCAAGACCGCGCGGTGGTGGTGGAGGGCTACTTCGACGTGATCGCCCTGCATGCCGCCGGCATCAGCAATGCGGTGGCCGCCCTGGGCACGGCCCTGAGCAGCCAGCAGATCACCCAGCTCTGCCGCTGCTGCGACAGCAAGCGCCTGATCCTCAACTTCGATGCCGACGGGGCCGGGGTGCGCGCCGCCCAGCGCGCCATCGGCGAGGTGGAGCAGCTGGCGCTGCAGGGGCAGCTGGAGCTGCGGGTGCTGCAGCTGCCGGCGGGCAAGGATCCCGACGAGTACCTCAAGGCCCATGGCGCCGGCGACTACCGCTCGCTGCTGGATCAGGCGCCGCTGTGGCTCGACTGGCAGATCGAGCAGGTGCTCAGCGGCCTGGATCTGAGCCGCTCCGACCAGTTCCAGCAGGCTGTGACAGGGGTCGTTGCACTGCTGGGCAAGCTGCCGGCGACGGCGGTGCGCAGCCGCTACCTGCAGCAGGTGGCCGAGCGCCTCAGTGGCGGCCAGGCACGGCTCGCCCTGCAGCTGGAGGAGGATCTGCGCCAGCAGGTCAAGGGGCTGCGCTGGCACGGCCGCTCCAGCCGTTGGGAGCAACCCGGCGATGCGGGGGTGCGCGAGCGGGCCGAGGCCGAGATCCTGCGGCTCTACCTGCACTGCCCTGGGGAGCGGGCCACGATTCGCCAGGAACTGCTGCGCCGCGAACTCGAAGACTTCGCCCTGCAGCACCACCGGCTGCTCTGGGCCGCAATCAGCAGCCTCGAGGAGGACAACCTCGGCCTGGGCCGCCTCGAGGCCATCAGCCGCGGCAGCGAAGCCGGTGAAGCCCTGGCCGACCTGGATCTGCCCCGCCTGCTGGGCGATCAGCTGCTGGTGGAGCACAGCGATCTGCTCAACCGCCTCACCCCCCTGCTCGAACCCAGTGAGGTGCAACGCGCCAGTCTGGAGCAGCCCCAGCTGCAGCTGCGCGGCGCGGCGGCGGTGCTGGAACGCCAGAAGAGCCTCAAACGCTGCCGCCATCTGCTGGATGCCTGGAGCAGCCAGCGGCTCGAGACCCTCGAGCGTTGCATCGCCAGGCTGCTGGAGAGCCCCAGCGCCAGCGGCGCCACGACCGCCGCTGACCCCGCTCTCAGCAACCCCGGTCTCGACATGGAGGCGCGCATTGAAGCCCTGTTTGCCGAGCTCAACCGCGACGCCCTCCAGTTTCAGAAGCTTTACTACAGCGAACGCAAACATGTGGAGCACCTCGACAGCCAGCGGCGCTCGAGGCTCCAGGAGGTGAGCGGGCCGGAAGCAGCAGCCCCTGTGGATCAGCTGCCGGCCTGAGGCCTGCCAAACCCAGCGATCAGCCCCACACTGGGAACGCAGTACCAGCGAGCCATGATCAGCCCCCTGTTCACCCGCACCCTGCCAGTGGTGCTAGGCCTGGGAAGCCTCAGCATCCTGCCGGCCGCGGGCAGGGCCCAGGGGCTGGTGCCCGACAGCCAGGTGCGCGCGATCAACACCGCCCGCGATGCGGCGATCAACCTCAACGGTGGCCTGGGGGTTTACAACCCGGCCAAATGCATGTTTGAGACCACCAAGCTCACCAACCCCTGCCTGATCAGCAACGATCAGAACGGTTACGTGTTCCGCTTCCTCGGCGGCTCCCCTGGCTGGCAGGAGACCGGCGCCGCCCCCACCGTGCAGACCACGATCCGCATCTCCACCGACGGGCGCACGGTGCTGCAGACCGACTACAACGGCGTCCCGCAGCAATAAACAGGCTGGCGGTGTCAGGATGGTTCCACTGGATGCCGATGCTGCATGGCCTGCCCCCGTTGCGGCTGCCGCATGGTCAGCAAAGCCGGCAGCGGCGCCGACCAGCGCCTGATCTGCAGTGATTGCGGCCATCCGCTGAGCAGCCTCAGCCAGCCGGCGGAGAAGACGCTGAGCAAGCGCAGCCAGCTGATCACGGTGATGCTGATCGCCGTGTTCGGCAGCACGGCAGGGTTGCTGATGACCCTCAAGGATCATCAGTCTCCCAGCCTGATCGAGGCGAAAACCCTCAACTTCAATCAGCCTCACGACAGCAGAAACGACCAGAGTCTGCGACGTCTGAATCGGGTGCTTCAAGGCGTCAGGCTTTCAGGCCGATAACTGCGGACTGCAGACTGAGCGCCATGAAACCGAGTCCGGCAGCCCAGACCTGGAATCGCCTGCAGCACT
Organism: Cyanobacteria bacterium M_surface_7_m2_040; assembly: GCA_016882555.1. GTDB lineage: Bacteria > Cyanobacteriota > Cyanobacteriia > PCC-6307 > Cyanobiaceae > RGUW01. The sequence continues at coordinate 2,143 of VGPQ01000058.1, read as the reverse complement.
GGCGGCACCGGCTCACCGTTCCCCAGTTCACCGCGGTCACGGGGTTGCTGGTGATTGCGGCCGGCACCGTGATTCTGGCCTCGCCGCTGTGCTCGACCGACGACGTGGGGCTGTGGGAAGCGCTGTTCACCGTGACCTCGGCGATCACGGTGACCGGCCTGTCGATCATCGACGTGGGCCATGACCTCACACCCATTGGCCAGGGGGCCCTGGCGGCGCTGATCATGGTGGGCGGCCTTGGGCTGATGGCGATCACCACCTTCCTGCAGGGGTTTGTGCAGGGCCGCAGCGGCCTGCGCCAGCGGCTCGACAAGGGGCGCGCCCTCGACGAATTCGGTGTGGGCGGCATCGGCCCCACCTTTCACCGCATCCTGATCACCGCCAGCTGCCTGATCGCCCTCGGCACGGTGATCCTCTACAGCTTTGGCTTCCGCGACATCGACAACCGTGGAGCGCGGCTGTGGGCCTCGCTGTTCCACTGCATCAGCGCCTACAACAACGCCGGTTTCGGCCTCTGGGCCGACAGCCTGGTGGACTACCAGTTCAATGCCGTGGTCTGCGGCGTGATCGGCAGCCTGATCGTGATGGGCGGCATCGGCTGGCGCGTCACCAACGACCTGCTGCAGTACCGGTTTCAGCTCAGGCGTCTGCGCAACCTCAGCCTGCACACCCGGCTGGTGCTGCGCAGCACGGTGCTGCTACTGCTGATCGGCACGCTGGGGCTGCTGTTCACTGAGCAGTTCGAGCCCCAGGGCGTGATGCAGAAGCTGGGAGTGCTGCAGCGGCTTCAGGTCACCCTGTTTCAGTCGATCACCACCCGCACGGCCGGCTTCAACACCGTGCCCCTGTCGATCGAGACGATCTCGGATGCGGGGCTGTTGTTGATGATCCTGCTGATGTTCATCGGCGCCAGCCCCGGCGGCACCGGCGGCGGCATCAAAACCACCACCTTTGCGGTGCTGATGGGGGCCACCCGCTCCACCCTGCGGGGCAGCGAGGGGGTCGTGATTCGCAACCGCCTGATCCCGACCTCGGTGGTGCTCAAGGCCGTGGGCACGGCACTGGCCTCGGCCGCCTTTGTGGTGCTGATGACCCTGCTGCTGGGGATCGGCGAAACCATTGGCGGCAAGACAGCAGGGTCGGGATTCACCTTTCTCGAGAACCTGTTCACCTGCATGTCGGCCTTCGGCACCGTGGGCCTTGATGTGGGTGTCACCGCCCACATCAGCCGCCTGGGGCAGCTGGTGCTGATGGTCTGCATGTTTGTGGGCCGGCTGGGCATCCTGCTGGTGCTCTCGGCCCTCTACGGCAGCCGACCCGCCTCACGGGTGGGCTTCCCGCGCGAAGAGGTTTATCTATGACGCGTCGACTTTGCAACACCACGCCCTTGTTCCGATCAGGATCCGGGCAGTTGCTTGCGGGCCCGCCGCCAGGTCAACATCTCCCAGACCAGAAACACCAACACCACCGGCAGCCCCACTAGCAGCACGGCCGCACGGAAATTGAACAGGACGCCCCCGCCGCCAGTCACTTCCAACAACTGATCGACCAGATACAGCACGTAGAGCACCACAAGCAGCAATCCTTCGCGCCTTTTGATCACGCCGCCGGTCCAGAAGATGGGCAGGCAGGCCAGGGTGGTGGCAATCATGATCGGCAGATCGCGGTTGATCAGCAGGGGCTCAACGATCAGGCCTTCTGACGAGAAGGTGGCGCAGAGACCAAGAATCAGCAGCTGGTTGATGATGTTGCTGCCCACCACGTTGCCCACAGCGATGTCGGCCTTGCCGCGGTAGGCCGCCACCACCGAGGTGACCAGCTCCGGCATCGAGGTGCCCGCGGCCACGATCGTGATGCCCACCACCGTTTCGGGGATCTGCAGCAGCGCTGCGGCCGCTTCGGCGCCTCGCACCAGAATCTGGGAGCCGAACACCAGCAGCACCAGACCGGCCGCGAGCTTTCCCAGGGCCACCGGCATGGTGCTGGCCCCCTCCATCTCGAATTCATCGGCTTCGTCGGGGTTTTCAGCGGCGGTGCGGCACTCCCAGACGATGTTGATCACCAACGCCACCAGCAAGGCCAACCCCGCCTGCCAGTAGACCCGTCCACCGGCGGCCATGCCCCACCCGGTCATGGAAACGGC
>VGPQ01000057.1 GCA_016882555.1 Cyanobacteria bacterium M_surface_7_m2_040 | reverse complement strand
CGCAAGCGTCCGAAAGAGGCGGCACCCAGATTCGAACTGGGGATAAAGGATTTGCAATCCTCTGCCTTACCACTTGGCCATGCCGCCAGAGCGGGAGCAAACTCCCAGGAGCGGATCGTATCAGCCATGGCATGCCCGACCGACTGCTGGTACTGAGCAACGGCCACGGTGAAGACCTGATCGCCCTGCGGGTGCTGGACGCTCTCCAGCGCAGGCGGCCGGAGCTGGAGCTGGCCGTGCTGCCGCTGGTGGGCGAGGGCCATGCCTACGGCGCGGCCGAGGCGGCAGGGCGGTTGCGGCGTGTGGGGCCTCGCCAGCCGCTGCCCAGCGGCGGCTTCAGCAACCAGAGCCTGCGGGGCCTGGTGGCCGATCTGGGGGCCGGGCTGCCGCTGCTCAGCTGGCGCCAATGGCGCCTTGTGCAGCGCTGGGGAGCCACTGGGGCACCCATCCTGGCGGTGGGCGATCTGATGCCACTGCTGCTGGCCTGGGCGGCTGGGGGGCCGTTCGGGTTCATCGGCACCCCCAAAAGCGACTACACCTGGGCCAGCCCGCCTCCCCGTGGCTGGGGCGCCAGCCCCCTGGCCGACACCTACCACCGCTGCAAAGGCAGCGAGTGGGATCCGTGGGAATGGGGCCTTATGGCCAGCCGCCGCTGCCATCTGGTGGCCGTGCGCGATCGACTCACGGCCCGCGGCCTGCGCCGCCACGGGGTGGCAGCCCTGGCACCGGGCAACCCGATGATGGATGGGCTGCAGAGCGAGCCCATCCCGGCGGCACTGGGCCAGAGGCGCCGGCTGTTGCTTCTGGCGGGCAGCCGCATGCCCGAAGCCCTGCACAACGCCGCACGGCTGTTGGCGGCCCTGGCGCTGCTGCCGCCGCAGGGACCGCTGACCCTGCTGCTGGCCACCGGCTCGGCGCCCACTGCGGCGCAGCTGACGCCGCTGCTGCTGGAGCAGGGGTTCAGCGCCGGGCCCTGCCCGCCGCCCGATGGCCAGGCCGCCGCACCCTGGGCGCCGGATGCCATTTGGCAACGGGGCCACATCCAGGTGTGGATCGGAGCCGGACGCTTTGAGGCCTGGGCCGGCTGGGCCGAGGTGGGGCTGGCCAACGCCGGCACCGCCACCGAACAGCTGACCGGGCTGGGCATCCCGGCGCTGTCGTTGCCGGGCGCCGGCCCCCAGTTCAAGGCGGGGTTTGCCCGCCGCCAGAGCCGGCTGCTGGGGGGCGCCGTGGTGCCCTGCCACAACGGTGCACAACTGGCCCAGCGGCTGCAGCTGCTGCTGGCCGATGCCGCGCTGCGCCACCAGCTCGGTGCGCAGGGGCGCCGCCACATGGGGGCCGCCGGCGGCAGCGCTGCGATCGCCCAGTTGATCGCGCAACGCCTGCTGGGCGCCGCAGGGCATCGGCCAGCATGATGGCCCCATTTCAGCGGTTCAGCGCCATGGCCGGCATCACCGACCGCAGCTACAGCATTCTCTGCGGCCGCATTGCCAGCCTCATGGGCATCAGCCAGTCGGCAGCCCGCCGGCGGGTCGACATCCGTGCCGCCCAGCAGGGCCACAAGGAGATGGCCGCCCGCATCGCTACCGCCGAGGCGATGCTGAGCGAGCTAGAGGCCAGCAGCGTCGATCACCAGGCCCTGCTGGAGGCCCAGCTCGGCACCGTCGGCAACGACGACCTGTACATGGTCGAAGACTGACCAGGAGACCTGCTGATCAGCGGGCGGATCGCTTCAGCGCTAGCGGTTGCCGCCGCTGCTGTGCTCAAACAGCAGATGGAAGCGCTGGCGATCCAGCTCGGCCATCACCGGCACGCAGCCGAAGCAGCGCACCGCCAGCTCCCAGCGCTCCTCGCGCTTGAGCATCAGCTCAAGGCGGTCGCGGGCGGCCAGCAGGTAGCGCACGTCACCGGCGGCGTAGGCCAGCTGGGCGTCACTGAGATCTTCCACCCGTCCCCAGTCGGAGCTCTGGGCCTGCTTGTCGAGCTCGATGCCCACCAGCTCCTGCACCACCTCCTTGAGGCCGTGGCGGGGGCTGTAGGTGCGCCCCAGACGGCTGGCGATCTTGGTGCAGAAAATCGGGTTGACCGTGATACCGAGGTTTTCGGCCAGGGCCGCCACATCAAAGCGGGCGAAGTGGAACACCTTTTCGATCGCGGCGTTCTCCATCAGCGCCTTGAGCCGCGGCGCCTCGCTCTGGCCGCGCTGCAACCGGATGCAGCAAACGTTGTCCTGGTCGTCGCAGATCTGCACCAGGCAGAGCCGGTCGCGGCCATGGATCAGGCCCATGGCCTCAGTGTCGACCGCCAGGGCGCGGGCGCCGGCATACAGGGCCGCCCACTCGGCATCAAGGTCGCCATCGAAGACGGCAAAGCGGGCAGGGGCGGGCAGGTTGCTGCTGGAGGGAGCCTGGGTCAAGACGGGGTTGCGACAGACACCCCATGCTGACAAGTCGCAGAATGGACCCCATGTCGACCACCGCCTCCACCCTGCTGCTGACCCTGCTGCTGGCGATCGGCCTGGGCTTTTTTCTGCGGGCTGCCAGCAAGGACCGCACCACCGTGGTCGAGGTGCACTCGCCGCGATCGCCCCTGGACGTGCTCGACGGGCTGAGCACCTGGCTGACGGCCCGGGGCTGGAGCACCGCCGGCGGCGACCCCGAGCAGCAGCTGCTGCGCTTTCGCGGCCAGGTGGGCAGCAGCCTGCCGCTGGCCGTGCTGCTATCACTGCTGGGCGGGGTGGGCGCGGCCTGCCTGGGCCTGGTGCTGCGCCAGCTGTGGCCGCCACTGCAATGGTGGCCGCTGCTGCTGGCGCTGCTGGGTCCAGGGGCAGGGCTGCTGTACCGCCGCCGCGCCGAGCGCGACGAGATCCTGGAATTGCGCCTGATCGAGAGCACTGCCCCGATGGGTGGCTGCAGCCTGCGGCTGCGGGCCCACCGCGATGAACTGATCGCGCTGGAGCAAGAGCTGGGGGCCGAGCTGGGCCTGGCCAGCGATGGCAGGTTGCTCAGTTCTCCGATTTGATGGCACTCATGATCCAGACCCCGCCACCCGCCACACCCCTGCGGCGCCTGGCCACAGGGCTCGGCGCGCTGCTGGTGCTCGCGCCCCTGCTGAGCCCACCGGCGGCCGCCCAGGGCCTGGGCCAGCAGCTGGCCCGCAGCAGTGCAGGTCTCACCGGCCCGCGCTCCCAGCTGCCCAAGGATTGGCAAGGTCTCAGGCCTGTAGCCCCAGACACCGTGATTCTGGTGATGCCCGGCCATGCCGACTCCCAGGGCTTTGGCGGCGGGGCCAGCGGCGCTGCCGTGGCCCTCAGCGGAGCGCGGCCCATGGATCCAGCCATGAGCGACGAGCTCTACTGGAACCTGCTCACGGTTGAGGCGGTGGTGCGCCTGGGCCAGGCCCGCGGGCTCACCATCCGCAGCTACGACCCGCTGGTGCGCCGCATCGCCAACGGCAATGACCCCCGCACCACCTGGAGCGTCGGCAAGGCCCACGTGCTGGCCGGTGGCTACGCCCTGGAGATCCACTACGACGCCCACGGCTCGGCGGGTGTCGGTTCGGGCCTCATCCCGCCGATCAGCCAGACGCCCAGCCAGATCGATGAAAGCCTGGCCGAAGAATTCGGCGCTTTCCCGCGCTGGTTTCGCGAGGGGCTGGGCGCACCCAAACGGGGCATCGCGATCCTCGAAATCGGCAAGCTGGAAGGCCCGCTGGAGGCCAGCCTGCGCAATCAGGCCACCCGTCAGGCCACCCTTGATGCGGTTGCCGAGCGGGTGGTGCGGGCCCTGGAGAGGGGGCTAAAGCGTACGGGCGAACTGGAGCCGTCGCAGCCGACGATCCAGCCCAGCATCGCCATGCCGCCGCTCAGCCAACCGCCTGATGTGGTTGGCAGCGTGCCTGCAGGCTCAAATCCTCAAGCCAGTTCTGGGGCCGAGTGAACACCTCGGTGAGCAGGGCCTCACGGCTGCCGGGCTCGGGGCTGTAGCCGTACTCCCAGCGCACCAGCGGCGGCAGCGACATCAGGATCGATTCGGTGCGGCCGTTGGTCTGCAATCCGAAAATCGTGCCGCGGTCAAACACCAGGTTGAACTCCACATAGCGCCCGCGGCGATAGAGCTGGAACTGGCGCTCGCGATCGCCATAGGGCGTGTCGTGCCGCTTCTCTGCGATCGGCACATAGCTGGGCAGAAAGGCGTTGCCGCAGGCGCTGGCCAGGGCAAACAGCTGCTCCCAGCTGTGGGGTTGGGCGCCGAGTGCCTGGGACACCGCTGCCGCAGGGCCGGCGGGGTCCTGGCCCTTGTACAGAACCCCGGAGTCGTCCTGGTAGTCGTAGAAGATGCCACCCACGCCGCGGGTCTCGCCCCGGTGCTTGAGGAAGAAATACTCGTCGCACCAGGGCTTGAACACGGTGTAGAGCGCCGGATCCACCGAATCGCAGGCCCCCTTGAGGGTGCGGTGGAAATGCTGGGCGTCCTCCAGAAAGGGGTAGTAGGGCGTCAGATCGGCGCCGCCGCCAAACCACCACACCGGGCCCGCCTCGAAATAGCGGTAGTTGAGGTGCACCGTGGGCACATAGGGGTTGCGCGGATGCAGCACCATCGAGGTGCCCGTGGCAAACCAGCGCTGACCGGCCGCTTCAGGCCTCTGGCTGAGGATCGAAGGAGGCAGCTGATCGCCCTCAACCTCCGAGAAGTTGACGCCGCCCTGCTCCAACACGCGACCACCCTTCATCACCCGGCTGCGGCCGCCGCCGCCCTCGGGGCGCTCCCAACTCTCTTCAGCAAAGCGGGCCTCGCCGTCGAGCGCTTCCAGACCAGCGCAGATCGAGTCCTGCAGGCCCATCAGCAGGGCCTTGGCGTGCGCGCGGGAGTCGGCGGGAGGGGCTTGCGACATCTGAGCGTTGGGCTGGAAGAGCGCCTGGGATGGCTTCACCTTTTCAGCTCGCCTGCCGCTCGCACAAGGGGGCTTGAGGGTCTGTCATGGGCTGCGCTGCCAGCCGTGGTGCCTAGGATCCCGGCCAGCCCTGCCGCCTCTGCCACCCCGCCGCGATGACCTCTGCCGCCGCCATCACCACCGCGCTCGAGAGCCTGCGCGACGCGGGCAGCGGCCGCAGCCTGCTGAAACTCGGCTGGATTCAGAACCCGCGCCTGGCCAACGGTCGCGCGGTGTTTCGCCTGACTCTCCCCGGTTTTGCCCACAGCCAGCAGGGGCGCATCGCTGACGAAGCCCGCGCGGCCCTGCTGGCCGTCGATGGGGTCGACGAGGTTCAGATCGAACTCGCACCCCAGGCCCCGGGCGGCCATCAGGGCGCAGCCATCGGCGCCGCCGGCCATGGCGCCCCCGCCGCAGCCGCTGGCCAGCTGCCCGAACGCCAACCGATCCCGGGCGTCAGCCAGGTGATTGCCGTGAGCAGTGGCAAGGGCGGCGTGGGCAAGAGCACCGTGGCGGTCAACCTGGCCTGCGCCCTGGCCCAGAGCGGCCTCAAGGTGGGCCTGCTGGATGCCGACATCTACGGCCCCAATGCCCCCACGATGCTGGGGGTGGCCGACCGCACTCCCGAGGTGCGCGGTGAAGGGGCCAGCCAGGTGCTCACCCCGATCGAGAGCTGCGGCATCGCCATGGTGTCGATGGGCCTGCTGATCGCCGAAAACCAGCCGGTGATCTGGCGCGGGCCGATGCTCAACGGCATCATCCGCCAATTCCTCTACCAGGTGGAGTGGGGTGAGCGCGATGTGCTGGTGGTCGACCTGCCGCCGGGCACCGGTGATGCCCAGCTCACCGTGGCCCAGGCGGTGCCCATGGCCGGGGTCGTGATCGTGACCACGCCCCAACAGGTGGCGCTCGCCGATGCCCGCCGCGGCCTGGCGATGTTTCTGCAGATGGGCATCCCGGTGCTGGGGGTGGTGGAGAACATGAGCGCCTTCATTCCCCCTGATGCCCCAGACAAGCGCTACGCCCTGTTCGGCAGCGGCGGCGGCCGCCAGCTCGCCGGCGAAGCCGGTGTGCCGCTGCTGGCCGAACTGCCCCTGGAGATGCCGGTGCGCGAAGGCGGCGATGCCGGCCGACCGGTGGTGCTGAGCGCCCCTGAATCAGCCACCGCCCGCGCCTTTGCCAGCCTGGCGACAACCCTGGTCCAGGCCGCCCAACCGGTGGCGGCCTGAAGCGATGCTGAGCGCGCTGGCCCGCCGCAACCGCATGTTCGCGGGGCCGGGCAAGACCAAACGGCAATGGCTGGCTGGGGTGGATCGGGTGCTGTGGGGCATTCCCCTGGCGATGATTGCCGTGGCCGGCATCCTGATCGCCAGCACCCAGCGCGAGGCCAACTACGCCGACTGGTACCAGCACTGGATCACCGCCGGCGTGGGCATGGTGATCGCCCTGGCGCTGGGGAAGCTGCCGCTCGAACGGCTGCGGGCGATCCAATGGCCGATCTATGGCGCCACGGTGGCCAGCCTGATCGCCGTGCGCATCATTGGTGTCAGCGCCCTGGGCGCCCAGAGCTGGATCAACATTGCCGGCTTTCATGTGCAGCCGTCGGAATTCGCCAAGCTGGCGGCGATCCTGCTGCTGGCCGGTGTGCTGGCGACCTACCCCGTGGAGCGGCCGGTCGACCTGATCCGCCCCACCGCGATCATCGCGGTGCCCTGGCTGCTGGTGTTTGTGCAGCCCGACCTGGGCACGTCCCTGGTGTTTGCCGCCGTGCTGCTGGTGATGCTGTTCTGGTCGGGCATGCCGGGCAGTTGGGTGGTGCTGCTGCTCTCCCCCCTGGTGAGCGCGATCGTGGCGGGGGTCTGGGCCTGGGGGCTGCTCGTCTGGATCCCCTGGATGGGCTGGCTGGCCTGGAAGAGCCTGCCCTGGAAGCGCATGGCCCTGGCCGTGGTGGTGGCGATCGAGAGCCTGTTTGCCGTGGCCACACCCTGGCTCTGGAGCAACGTGCTGCAACCGCACCAGCGCGCCCGCCTGACCATGTTTCTCGACCCCTCCCAGGATCCGCTGGGGGGCGGCTACCACCTGCTGCAGAGCACGGTGGGCATCGGCTCGGGCCGACTCTTCGGCATGGGACTGATGCAGGGCTCACTCACGAAGCTGCGCTTCATCCCCGAGCAGCACACCGATTTCATCTTCAGTGCCCTGGGCGAAGAGATGGGCTTTGTGGGCTCGGCCCTGGTGGTGGTCGGCTTTGCCGTGCTGATGCGCCGCCTGCTGCAGATCGCCGATCGCGCCAGCAGCGACTTTGAAGCCCTGGTGGTGGTGGGCATCGGCGCGATGCTGATGTTTCAGGTGGTGGTCAACATCAACATGACCATCGGCCTGGGGCCGATCACCGGCATTCCCCTGCCGTTTCTGAGCTACGGCCGCTCGGCCATGTTGGTCAACTTCATCGCCCTGGGGCTGGTGTCGTCGGTGGCACGGCGCGGCCGCCAGACCAGGCGCAGCCCATGAGCCTGCGGAGCCTGCGGCATCTGCTGGCCTCGGGCGTCGGCGCCGGTCACGCCGACGATGATGCGGTGCGGCGCCAATGGTGGGCGGCCCTGGCCACCCTGCAGGACGACTTCCTGCTGCCCGCCGCCCCGCTCAGCGGCGTGTGGCTGGCGGCCCCCCTGCCGGCCCTGTTCGACCCGCGGCTGCTGGGGCAGCTGCAGGGCTGGGTGTGGGCCCCGGCTGAGCTCGACACCCTGTTCAACCCCCCA
>VGPQ01000056.1 GCA_016882555.1 Cyanobacteria bacterium M_surface_7_m2_040 | reverse complement strand
TCGCAGCAGCATTGGTTGGCAGGGATGCCGGAGCCAGGGTTGCGACGGCATGGCCGTCAGGCTGAACGGCTGTTCAGAGCTTGTCGATTGAGCGCTTCAGCTGCTCGAGCTCGGCGTCGACTTCGGCCACCTGCACCGGTTCGAGTTGGGGGGCAGGCCCGCCGGCGGGGGGAAGGCTGACGGCGGCGGCACCCCCTTCGAGGCGGTTCTTGAGGGCGGCCAGCTCGTCGTCGACATCGTTGCCGCCCTCGAGGGCCATGAACTGGCTCTCGAGATCGGCACCGGCCAGCTCGGCTGCTGCCTGGCTCTGGGCTTCGAGGGCCTCCACCTTTTCCTCCATGCGCTCGAACGCCGCCATCGAGGTGTTGGTGCTGAGGTTGCCGACCGCGCTCTGCAGCTGCACCTGGGCCTTGGCCGCCTGGGCCCGGGCCTTGAGCATGTCCTTCTTGGTCTTGGCCTCGGCGATCTTGGCCTCGAGGGCCACCAGACTCTTCTTCAGGGTCTCAACCTGGCCGGCCTGGCTCTGCAGCTGGGTGGTGAGGGCCGTGGCCGAATCCTGGTAGGTCTTGCGGCGCGAAAGGGCTTCGCGGGCGAGATCCTCCTCCCCTTTCTTGAGGGCGAGTTCGGCCCTTTCGTACCAGGTCTTCGCCTGGGCATCGGCCTGCTCGGCCTGGTTGGCGATGCGCTTCTGGCTGGCGATCGCCGTGGCCACGGCCTGGCGCAGCTTCACCAGGTCGTTCTGCATGTCATCGACCGATTGGTCGAGGATCTTGACCGGGTCTTCGGCCTTGCCAACCAGATCGTTGAGATTGGCCCGCAGCAGGCGGCTGAGACGATTGAAAAAGCCCATCCCGGGGTCTCGGCAGAAAAGGTCAGGAGCGTGCGGCGAGGCTAGCCTGGTCTGATGGCACACGCGCGCCGGCAACACGCAGGTCAGCCGCCCGCGGGCCAACCACCACGCAGCAACGGCTCGCCCAACGCCAAGCCCAAGGGCACGTCCAATGCCATGCCCATCGGCAGCGTGATCGGCAGGGTCATGGGCACCGTGTCGGTGCTGATGCCGCCCAAGCCTGCTCCGGCCGCGCCGCTGAGCGACTGTCTCGGTGCCTTGCAACAACGCTGGCAGCAGGGGGGGCATCTGGCCGCTCTGTGGCAGGCCTGGCCGCGGCTGGCGGGGGAGCAGCTGGCAGGCCATTGCCGGCCATTGCGGCTGCAGGGTTCGGTGCTCACGGTGGGGGCCGATCCCGGCCCCTGGCTGCAGGCCCTGCAATACAACCGCCACCAGCTGCTGGGGGCGTTGCGGGCGGCCGGCTTTGCCCTGCGTGACCTGCGCATCGAGCGGGCCGGGGTGCTCCCAACCCCGATGGCCGACGGGGCAGCAGCATCCGAGGCCTGGCAGTGTCACCCCAGCCGTGTGGACGTGCACGGCATGGCCACCTGCCCGTGCTGCAGCAGCCCGGCACCCGCTGGCGAAATGGCCCGCTGGGGCCATTGCAGTTTCTGCCGGCGCCAGCGTCTGGCTCAGTAGCGCTCGGGGCGGGGTTGCTGCCAGGTGGGCGCGTAACCCAGCTCGGCCAGCGTCCGGGCGCGCGCTTCGAGCCATCGGCGATCCAGGCGCCACAGCTGATACAGGCCTGCCTGGCTGAGCCGTTCTGGCTGCAGACCCTGCCAGTGGGGCTGCGCGGCGGTGCCGGCATCGATCACCACCAGCACGCTGGGTTGATCACGGCTGCTGCTGGGCTCCTGGCCGCGCCGTTGCTCATGGCTGAGGCGGTCGGCCAGGTTGCTCAGGTCGACCGGCTCCTTGCCTTCGTAGAGCACCACCTGGCGGCTGTAGTAGTGCAGCGAGGGCTTGAGGATTCCCACCATCGCCAGCGGTTCCCGGGCACGCCGGTGGTGGCTGGCCGCGGCAGCCATCTCGCGCACCGGAGCCCCCCGCAGCTGGTCGCCCAGGGCCCAGAGGGGATGCAGCGCCAGCAGGGTGAAGCCCACCAGCGGCAGCTGCAGGGCCAGCAGGCGCTTGGGCCCGCGCACCAGCAGTGGCAACAGCGCCGCCAGGCCAAAGCAGGCGGCGGCGCGCAGGAGATCGTGGCTGGCCAGCACAGCGCTTGCCAGCCCTGGCATCTCCGGATCCGTGACCTGGCCAAACCAGAGCGGAGAGAGGGCGAGCACCAAGGCGATCAGGGCCGCCAGCAGCAGGGTCAGCCCCCAGGCCAGGCGTCGGCTCCAGCGCTGGATGGCCGCCCCCGAGCCCGCCTCCACGATCAGCAGGGCGGCCGCCGGCGTGGCGGGAATCCAATAACTCGGCAGCTTGGTGGCGGCCAAGGTGAAGAACGCCAGCACCACCAGCAGCCAGCAGGCGGCGAAGCGGCTCAGCGACTGCTCCGGCCCTGGTGCGGCCTGGCGCAGGGCGCGCCAGAGGCCGAGCAGCAGCAGCGGTGATGCCGGCAGGCTGGCCACCACCAGCATCAGCGCAAAGAACCACCAGGGCTGCAGGTGGTCGTTCACCACTGAGGTGAACCGCTGCATGTTGTGGTAGCCGAAAAAGCTGTTCCAGTAGGGCTTGCCCTCGACCAGCAACTCGGCGGCGTACCAGGGCAGGGCCACGGCGGCGGTGAGGGCGAGGCCGCGAGCGGCGCGCAGGCCGCGCAGCTGCAGGGCCAGCTCGCCCTGGCTGAGCGCAAAGCCCAGCAGCGTGAGCCCGGCCAGCACCACCGCCACGGGCCCCTTGGTGAGCACCGCCAGGCCCAGCAGCAGCCAGCCGTGCCACCAGCCCCGCCAGTGCGGCCCGCCCTGGCGCCAGGCCTGGGTGCGCCAGAACAGCAGCAGGCTGATGCTCAGCAAGCCACTAAACAGGGCATCGCTCACCGCCATGCGCCCCCACAGCAGATTGAGCGGCGAGAGGGCGAAGGCCAGCGCAGTGGTCAGGCCCAGCAGGCGGCTGCCCCAATAGCGCTCCACGGTGAGCGCCAGGGTGAGCATCACGGCGATGCAGGCGAGGGCCGAAGGCATCCCTGAGGCCCAGGTGCCCAGCGGGTTCCACAAGCTCTGGGCTGGCAGCAGATAGCCCAGAGCCATCAGCCAGTACACCAGCGGCGGCTTGTCGTAGCGCGGTAGTCCGTTGACCCGGGGGGTCAGCCAATCGCCGGTTTCGGCCATCGCCCGGGCCGACGCGGCAAACAGGGGCGGGGTCTCATCCACCAGGCCGGTGCTGCCAAGGCGCCACACAAACAGGGCCAGGCCCAACCCCAGGCAGGCCCAGACCAACCAGGAGCGCCCATGGCGACGCAGCAGCTTCACGCCCGCACTGATCGCTTAAAGGACCCTATCGGGTCTGCTGCGGCCGGGCCCATCAGCGCCGCGAGCCAGGCTTCAACCCGTGTGGCCAGACCCGCCAGGGAAGCGTGTTGTTCGGCCCATCGGCGGCACTGCTGCCGCTCGATGGCGAGCGCCCGCTGACAGGCTGCCACCAGCGAGGCCACCACATCGGGCTCGGCCAGGGCGCCGTTGCGGCCCTCCTGGATCAGTTCGCCCGGGCCGCCGCGGGCGTAGCTGGCCACCGGCACGCCGCAGGCCAGCGCCTCCACCACCACATTGCCGAAGGCTTCGTTCCACTTGGGGGTGTTGAGCAGCACCTGGCAGCGGCCCAGCTCCTGCTGCAACGCCTCGGGTTCCAGGAACCCCTTCCAGAGGAGGGTTCCTGCCGGCACCGATGCCGCCACCCGCTCGGCGTAGGCGCTGTCTTCCACCCGCCCCATCACCACCAGCGGCAGGCCCAGGACCGCCGCCGCCGCCGCCGCATCCTCCAGACCCTTCTCCGGGGCGATGCGCCCGGCCCAGCCCAGCTGCGGCAAGGGCTGGGGCTGAAACGTGTAGTGATCCAGGTCAAAGCCATTGCCCAGCAGCACCGGGGGCGCGCTGAGGTCAAAGTCGGCGGCCTGGCTGGCGGTGTGGAAGGCCAGATGCCGCGGGTGGCTGCGGCTGATCTGGGCGATCAGCTGATCCATGGCGGCGCTCACCGAACCCATGCTCACCAGGTGGGCCAGCGGCGTGGTGGTCACCGGGGTGAGCCACAGGGGAAGCCAGTCGTAGCCGAGGTTGAGCAGCACATCAAAGCGCTGCTGCTCGGCCAGGGCCCGGCGCCACAGGGCCGCCAGCAAGCTGTCGGCTGGGATCTGCACCGCGCTGCCTGGGGGCTGGTGCTGCCAGCTGGGTTGGGCTGTGCCTGGTTCAACCCACAGCGCGGCTCCCTCGCAGCGCGGCGGTAGCCGCGAGCCGGTGGCGGTCAGCACCGTGAGCCCGTGGCCGCGCTCCAGCAGCCCCGCCACCAGCGAGCCCAGGGTGCGCTCCACCCCGCCACCGGCGCCGCTGCCCAGGGGGCCGACCGCGGTGTTGACCACAAGAATGTTCATGGCGGTTGCCGCCAGAGCTGTTGGCGGCGGTTGATCAACAGCACACTCACCAGGGCGATGCCCGCACCCAGCCACTGCAGTGGTTGCAGCGATTCGTGCAGCACCAGCACGCCGCTCAGCAGCGCAAACACCGGAGTCAGGAAGGTCAGTGCCGTGAACCCGGTGAGATCACCACTGCTGGCAAACCAGAAAAACAGGCCATAGGCCAGGGCGCTGCCCAGCAGTGAGGCATAGGTCATCAGACCCCATTGGCTGAGCGTCCAATTCGGAAGCAGGGTGGAGTGGCGATCCAGCGCGGCCCCCAGCAGCAGTGGCAGGCCCCCCAGCAGCATGTGCCAGCCGGTCACGGCCACTGGATCGCTGTGGCGGCTGGCATAGCGGCAGAGCACCGTGCCCACCGCCATGGCGGCGGCCGCCCCCAACATCCACAGCTCGCCATGGCTGAGGGCGTGTTGATCGATCACGGGAGGCCCCTGCAGCCACCAGCGCTGCAGCAGCCCGGCCGGCAGACCCAGGCAGAGGATTCCCAGCAGTCCCAGCAGCAGACCCAACCAGCCCACCGGGTTGATCGCTTCGCCAAACAGGCCTCGCGCCAACAGGGCCACCAGCAGGGGTTGGGAGTCGATCAGCACCGAGCCCAGGCCCGCACCGGTCTGCTCCAGACCCCGCACCAGCAGTCCCTGAAACAGGGTTGCATCGATCAGCGCGAACAACCCCAGCCACGGCCAGTCGCGTCGATCGATCTGCAGGGATCGCCGCAGGCCCGCCGCCACCAGCAGCAGCACCAGGGCCGCCGGCAGCAGCCGCAGGCTGGCCACCCACCAGAAGGACGCCCCGGCCAGCAGCGGTTTCATCGCGGCCATGGCGGTGCCCCAGAGGGCAAAGGGCAGCAGCATCAGCAGCCAGCGCAGCACCACCGGCGACCGCCGCGATTGACCTCCTTTTTAAGATCCAGCGAACGCAACCCGTGCTGATGCCCTGGCCCTGGCGCCGCAAAGCCAAACGCACCCTGGCGCGCCTCGTTGTTGAAGGGCCGATCGCCGGTCCAACCCGCAAGCGGGTGCTCAAGGCCCTGCGGCAGATCGAGGAGCGCGGCTGCCCTGCCCTGCTGCTGCGCATCGACAGCCCCGGCGGCACGGTCGGCGACAGCCAGGAGATCCATGCCGCCATCACCCGCCTGCGGGAGAAGGGCTGCCGCGTGGTCGCCAGCTTCGGCAACATCTCCGCCTCGGGCGGTGTCTACATCAGTGTGGCGGCCGAAACGATCGTGGCCAATCCCGGCACGATCACCGGTTCGATCGGTGTGATCCTGCGGGGCAACAACCTCTCCCGCCTGCTGGAGCGCATCGGCATCCAGTTTGAGACCGTCAAGAGCGGTCTCTACAAGGACATCCTTGCGCCGGATCGCGCCCTCACCCCAGCCGAACGGCAGCTCCTGCAGGAGCTGATCGATGCCAGCTATGGCCAGTTTGTGAGCGCTGTCGCCAGCGGCCGCCAGCTCAGTGAAGACACGGTGCGCGCCTTCGCCGACGGGCGTGTGTTCACCGGAGCCCAGGCCCGGGATCTCGGTCTGGTGGATGCCCTGGGCGACGAAGAGCTGGCCAGGCGCATGGCCTGCGAGCTGGCTGGTCTCGACCCCGAGAAGACCAAGCCGGTGACCTTCGGTCGGCCGCCGAAGCGCTTCGGCGGCCTGTTGCCCGGGCGGGCCCAGTGGCGCGCCCTGAGCGAGGCCATCAGCCTGGAGATGGCCTGGAGCGGCCAGCCCCTGTGGTTGTTCCGGCCATGACCCTTGAGCTGCGCGCCCTGCGCGGGGCCACCACCGCGGCAAGCAATACCCCGGAGGCCATCGGTGCAGCCGTGGAGGAGCTGGTGCTGGCGCTGATGCAGCGCAATGCCCTCAGCGCCCAGCAGCTGCTGTCGGTGACCTTCTCGGTCACGGCCGATCTCGATGCCTGCTTCCCGGCGGCCATCGCCCGCCGGCTGCAGGGCTGGGATGGGGTTTCCCTGCTGGATTGCCAGCAGATGGCTGTGCAGGGCGATCTGCCCCGCTGCATCCGCCTGCTGGCCCATGCCTGGCTCGAGGGCAGCCGCGATCCGGTGCACCCCTACCTGCGGGAGGCGGCAGCGCTGAGGCCCGATCGCGCCGGCCCCTGATGCCGCGCCAGATGGGCGTCCGACCACAGTGGCGGCTTCGCCGGTTGCCTCACTGCCGAGAATGGAGCTCTCTCGGTGCAGAGTGATGCCCAGCCGACTGCTGAAGACTTTGCTGAAGACCCCCTTGCTGAAGACCGGTTTGCTGAAAACCGCCTTGCTGAAGACCAGCTTGCTGAAAACCGTCACGGCCGCCGCCGGGATTGCCCTGGTCGCGGCAACGACCACGACCCTGCCGGCGTTGAACCCCGCCCGCGCCCAGGGAACGCCCGGCCTGATGGAGTTCCGCTGGGACAGCACCCGCGATTACCGCAAGCTCTATTTCTTCATGACCGACACGTCGCGCCTGCGCCGGTCGGAGTACTACCTGATCCTCAAGCCCAAGGACCGCAAGACCGCCATCCTCAAGTTGAGCGTCACGATTCCGCCCTCGTTTGACGTCAAGATCGACCCCAAGCAGGTGAAGCTCTGCAAGATGTCGGAGGGGGGCATGCTCTCGCGCACCCGCTGCAACGAAGTGATTCCCGCCACCGTCGAGCTGGCGGCCGACGGCAAGGCGATTGAGATTTTCCCGGACACACCGGTCTCTGACAAAGGCACGATCGGGGTGTACATGAACATCTTCAACCCCTTCAACATCGGCATGTATCAGTTCAATGCCCTGGCCCAGGCGCCGGGTGATGTGCCGATGGCCGGCTATCTGGGCAGTTGGCTGATTCAGATCGATCCCTCCTTCAACTGAGGCGCGCTCGCCTGATAAATTGCCCAACTGGCCGCGTTCGCAACAGAGACCATGACCAAGCGCACCCTTGAGGGAACCAGCCGCAAGCGCAAGCGCGTTTCCGGGTTCCGCGTGCGCATGCGCACCCACACCGGCCGCCGGGTGATCAAGGCCCGTCGCCGCCGCGGGCGCGCTCGTCTGGCCGTCTGATCGGTTGGCCCTGCCCCAGGCCCACCGGCTCAGAGGGCAGCGGGTCTTTGACGCGCTTTACCGGCGTGGTCGGGCGATCCACGGCATGGCCATGGTGCTGCGCTGGATGCCCGCCGACGCTGCCCTCTTGCCCCAGCCCCAGGACCCGCAACCCCCATCTCCCTGGCGTTGCGGTGTGGTGGTGAGCAGCAAGGTGCACAAGCGCGCTGTGCAGCGCAACCGCCTCAGGAGGCTGTTGCATCAGGGTTTGCAAACCCTGATGCAGGCGCCCGACAGCCCTCACAAT
>VGPQ01000055.1 GCA_016882555.1 Cyanobacteria bacterium M_surface_7_m2_040 | reverse complement strand
TCCCAGCGGCCATGACGTTCTGGCTGAGATCTGCCGCGGCTGGGAGGCGGCGGCCGACCAGGCCCCGGCGGGCTGCCGCGTCGTCAAGCTGCGCATCGGCATCGTGCTGGGGCCCGATGGCGGCGCCCTGGGCAAGATGCTGCCGGTGTTCCGGGCCGGCTTCGGCGGGCCGGTGGGCAGCGGCCGCCAGTGGATGAGCTGGATCCACCGCCACGACCTCTGCCGCCTGATCGCCGCCGCCCTCGAGTATCCCGCCTACCAGGGCGTCTACAACGCCGTGGCCCCGACCCCCACCACCATGGGCGCCTTTGCCAGCGCCCTGGGCAAGGCCCTTGGCCGGCCCAGCCTGCTGCCGGTGCCGGGTCCGATCCTGCAGCTGCTGCTGGGTGATGGCGCCCAGGTGGTGCTCGAAGGCCAGCAGGTGCTGCCGGAGCGCCTGCAGCAGCAGGGGTTCCACTACCAGTACGGCGAGCTCAGCGCTGCCCTCGCCGCTGCCACCAGCCCAAGGCGCCGCTGAGCAGCGCCGCCGCCATCAGCAGCCCGATCGCCGGCGTGAACAGCGGCTCCCACAACTGCTGAAACAGCCTCAACGGGGCCTCGATCTGCTGGCTGTGCAGCAGCACGGCCATGCCAAACCACAGCGCCCCGGCGATCACCACAAACACATCCACCACCAGCAGGCTGTCAAGCGCGCCTTTGAGCCGCTGCAGGCCGCTTGGCGCGGCGGTCGAGGCCGCTGGCGTGCTGTCGTCCTTTCCCGCCATCGCTGGATCGGTCCACTCTGGGCCCGATTCTGCAGGCTCCCTAAGCTCAGCGGATCTGGGGCTTGGGTGTGCTGGCTGAGGCGGCGGGTGATGCGGCGGAGGGCGATCTGCTGTTCATCAGCAACGGCCACGGTGAAGACCTCAACGGCAGCCTGATCTGCGCCGCGCTGCAACGCCTGGCCCCGCAGCTGCGGTTGGCAGCCCTGCCGATCGTGGGTGGTGGCGGGGCCTACCGCCGGCGTGGGTTGCCGCTGCTGATCCAGGGGCGCGACCTGCCCTCCGGCGGCATGGTGTATCAGGGCTGGAACCTGTGGCGGGATCTGGCCTCCGGCTGGCTTCCCCAGACCCTGGCGCAGATTCGTGCAGCCCGGCGCGAGGGGCAGCGGTTTCGCCTCGTGCTCAGCGTGGGCGACCACGTGCCGCTGCTGTTTGCCTGGCTCACCGGCCGGCCCACGGTCGTCTTTCTGGTTTCCACCTCGAGCTACTACGAGGGCCGTCTGCGGCTCAGCCCGATCACCCGCTGGCTCTGCCGCCGTGAGGCGGTGCGCCTTGTGCTCACCCGCGATGCCTTCACGGCCCGCGACCTGCAGGCCCAGGGTCTGGCCAAGGCCCGTTTTCTTGGCTACCCGATCATGGATGCGCTGGAGGCGGCTCCTGCTGCTGTGGGGGGCGACTCAGCCACCGTGCCGATTGCCCTGCTGCCGGGCAGCCGCTTCCCCGAAGCCCAGGCCAATCTGGCCCTGATGCTGCAGCTCTGCGAACGGCTGGTGCAGCGCGCCCCCGAGCGCTGCTGGCAGTTTGAGGCGGCGGTGGTGCCGGGCACCGATGGGCCGCTGTTGCAGCAGCAGCTGGCGGCGTTGGGCTGGCAGCACCAGGGTGAGGGCTGGCTTGGCACGCGCCGCAACCCTGACGTGCGCGTGCTCCTGCGCAGCGACGCCTTTGCCGCGATCCTGCACCGGGCCCAGGTGGTGGTGGGCATGGCGGGCACGGCCGTTGAGCAGGCGGTGGGGCTGGGCAAGCCGGTGGTGCAGCTGGTGGGCCGCGGCCCTCAGTTCAGCTACGCCTTTGCCGAAGCCCAGATGCGGCTGCTTGGCGAGGCGGTGTTCACCGTGGGTGAGCAGCCCGCCGGCCCTCGCGAGCTCGACGCGGCCAGCGGCTTGATCCTGACCCTGTTGGCGGATGCCGATCTCCCGCAGATCTGCCATCAGTGCGGCCTCGAGCGGGTCGGTGCCCCGGGGGGATCGGCGGCCATTGCCGAGGCCCTGTGCTCTGCCCTGGATGACGTGGACGCTTCGCGCTGAGCTCAGCCCTCCAGCCAGGCCTTGACCTTCTGCATCGCCGGCCAGCCCGGCTTGCGCTGCAACCCATCGGCGATCGATTCCTGCAGTTCGGCGGCCATCTCGGGAGCCATCACCAGCACCCGCTGCACCATCTCGATGTGTTCGCGCACCCCCTTAGCGCCGGTTTCGAGCATGGCCAGGGCCAGGTTGATGCGGGCCTGGGGATCCTGGGGGCTCAGGCGCACGGCCGTGCGCGCCGAGCGCAGCCCATCGAGGGGCTGGTTGTTGAGCAGCTGCAGCCAGGCCAGGCAGATCCAGCAGGCCGACTGGCGCGGGTTCTGGGCGGCCAACGACTCGAACTCGTCGATCAGCTCCCCCGCAGGTGCCCCCTGGTGGTAGCGCTGCAATGCCGCTTCAAACGCAGAGGCCTCAACTGGGGGTTCGCTCGCGGTCTCGGCAGGCGGTTGGGTTTGAGCCATGGCAGGCGGCACGCCGCTCAGGCGCGCTGAATGATCACTGCCTGTCAGGTTCCCATGGCGGCTTCCAGCCGCCTCTTTCCGATGGCCTTCCAGGTCGCCCTCCCGTGGCGCTGAACCGGTCGCCTCGGCTCTGGTCGCCTGGCCGCCCCCGGAACCTGATCAGACCGCAAACGAGCTGCCGCAGCCGCAGGTCTGGGTGGCGTTGGGGTTGCTGAAGTTGAAGCCGCCGCCGATCAGGGCTGTCGAGAAATCCAGCTGCATGCCGTAGATGTACAGCAGGCTCTTGGGATCGCAGACAACCTCAAAGCTGGCTGCGCCCTCGGGTTCGTAGGTGTAGCGCTCATCGTCGCCGCGGATCTCGGCGGCATCGATGAAATCCATCGTGTAGCTCATGCCGCTGCAGCCACCCGACCGCACCCCCACCCGCAGCACCTTGCCGGCCCCCTGCTGGCCCATCAGCACGGCCAGTTGCTTCATCGCCGGCTCGCTGATCAGGATGCCCTTGCCGTCTTTGGCGGTGAAGGTGGGTGCTGCCGCTTGTTCGGCAGTTGCTAGGGCTTCAGACCCCATGGCGGCGATCCTGATGCGCTCTGGAATTCAAATCTAGGGACCCAAGCCCGCCAAGGGGGGATCGCCATCCCCGCCAGGGTGCGGTCGCTCCATAGAGTCGAGCCACTGTTTGTGGATTGGGGCGTGCGGGTCGCCATCGTGGGAGCGGGTCTGGCCGGTCTGGCGGCGGCCGTGGATCTTGTCGATGCCGGCCACCAGGTCGATCTCTACGAGGCGCGCCCGTTCCTGGGCGGCAAGGTGGGCAGCTGGGAAGACCCTGACGGCAACCACATCGAGATGGGCCTGCACGTCTTCTTCTTCAATTACGCCAATCTCTTCGCCCTCCTCGACAAAGTGGGCGCGCGAGCCAACCTGCTGCCGAAGGACCACACCCACCTGTTTGTGAACACCGGCGGCGACCTGCGCGAGCTGGATTTCCGCTTTGCCCTGGGAGCCCCCTTCAACGGCCTCAAGGCTTTCTTCACCACCCCCCAGCTCGACTGGATCGACAAGCTGCGCAACGCCCTGGCCCTGGGCACCAGCCCGATCGTGCGCGGCTTGGTCGACTATGAGGGGGCGATGAAGACGATCCGCGCCCTCGATGCGGTCAGTTTTCAAGACTGGTTCGTGGGCCACGGCGGCAGCGTGCAGAGCATCAAGCGGATGTGGAACCCGATTGCCTATGCCCTGGGCTTCATCGATTGCGAGGCGATCTCGGCCCGCTGCATGCTCACCATCTTCATGATGTTTGCGGCCAAGACCGAGGCCTCCAAGCTGAACCTGCTCAAGGGCTCGCCCCACCGCTGGCTCACCGGGCCGATCCTTGACTACATCCAGGCCCGCGGCGGCCGCCTGCACCTGCGCCACCGGGTGTCGGAGGTGCTGTTTAAGGAGGCGGCGCCCGGCGCCGATGGCCACCCCGAGACCAGCGTGAGCGGGCTGCGTCTGGGCACTCCCGATGGCGAGATCACCGTCGCGGCCGATGCCTACCTGGCGGCCTGCGATGTGCCGGGCATTCAGCGCATGATCCCTGAGGCCTGGCGCCGCTGGCCCCTGTTTGAGCACATCTTTGCCCTCGAGGCGGTGCCCGTGGCCACGGTGCAGCTCCGCTACGACGGCTGGGTCACCGAGCTCGGTGACAGCCCAGGTGCCGCTGCGGCCCGCGCCGATCTCGACCGCCCCGCTGGCCTCGACAACCTGCTCTACACCGCCGACGCCGACTTCAGCTGCTTTGCCGATCTGGCCCTGGCCAGCCCGGTCGATTACCGCAAAGAGGGGCTGGGCTCGCTGCTGCAGTGCGTGCTCACCCCCGGTGATCCCTGGATCCCGAAGAAAACCGAGGAGATCGTCGCCCACACCGACGCCCAGGTGCGCGCCCTGTTCCCCTCGGCCAAAGACCTGAAGCTGGTGTGGAGCAACGTGGTCAAACTGGCTCAGTCGCTCTACCGCGAGGCCCCCGGCATGGAGCCCTACCGCCCCGATCAGCGCACCCCTGTGAGCAATTTCTATCTGGCCGGCAGCTACACCAAGCAGGACTACATCGATTCGATGGAAGGCGCCACCATGAGCGGCCGGCTGGCTGCTGCGGCCCTGCTGCAGCGACCGGTTCAGCTCGCCAGCAACGCGGCGGTGGCCTGAGATGGGACGCTGGCTCGATCACACCGTCACCACCGAGATCCAGGCTCCGGTCGATCGGGTCTGGGCGGTGTGGAGCGATCTGGAGGCGATGCCGCGCTGGATGCGCTGGATTGAATCGGTGGTCACCCTGCCCGGCGAGCCCGACCTCACCGACTGGACCCTGGCGGCCCAGGGGTTTCGCTTCCATTGGAAGGCCCGCATCACCCAGCGGGTCGAGGCCCAGCAGTTGCATTGGCAGTCGGTCGGAGGCTTGCCCACCAAAGGGGCGGTGCGCTTCTATGCCCTCAGCCCCCTGCAGACCGCGGTCAAGCTCAGCGTCAGTTACGAGCTGCCCGCAGCGCTTGCACCGCTCATGGAACCGACCATGCTGGGGGGGATTGTCACCAAGGAACTGCAGGCCAACCTTGACCGTTTCCGTGACCTGGTTGAAACCGACCCGCTGGCTCAGGCTGATTCAGCTGCGGCCGATCCAGCTGCGGCCGATCCGGCTGCTGCCGTTGCTGCTGCTGACGGCATGCCAGAGCAGCCCTGATCCACAGGCGATTGCCAGCAAGGCGATCCCTCCCCTGCGGCCGGCCAAGATTGATCCGGCGGCGACGGCCTCCACGGCCACCACCGCTGGTCTGACCCCTTTGCCTAGCCCGCAGCAGGTGATCACCGCCCAGCCGGTGGGGCGGCCTGATCCCTTTTTGCCGGTGCAGGGTGTGGCCACCGGCGGCGCCGGCGGTCAGCCCGGCTTGCCGCCGGGGTTTCGTTTCAACGGTGTGATCCGCACCGGCGGCCAGGCTCAGGCCCTGGTGCAGTTTGGATCCGAGTCCGGCAGCCTGCGCCCTGGCGATGTGGGCGGCCGCAGCACCAATCTGCTGCCACCGGGCTGGGCCGTGGGCGGCATCGATGTGGCCCGTGGGCGCTTGATCCTGCGGGCCTCGGGCCAGGCCATCGCTGTCAGCCTCGACGGTCGCGGCTGAGGGCGGTGGCGCAGGCCTCAACAAGCCCCGCCATGTCGTGGGGGCTGGCTTCAGCGTCGACCCGCCCCAGCAGCAGGCGGCAGGCCTTGCTGGTCTGGGGCCCGATCGACACCACCGCCAGCGGCGGGTGGCCCGGAGCGGGTGCGTCGAGCCGCTGCCGCCATTCAGGGCCGAAGGCCCTTTCCAGCAGCTCGCCCGTGTGCCGCACGGTCTTGGCGCTGCTGAAGGTGAGGGCGTCGAGCTCGCCGGCGTTCAGGGCGGCGATGGCGGCGCTGGGCAGGCCCGCCGGGCAGCCGGTTTCGTAGGCCGCCACCTCCACCACCCGGGCCCCGGCCGCGGCGAATGCCTCGGCCAGCACGGTGCGGCCGCCGCTCTGCACCCGCGGGATCAGCAACCGCAGCCCCCAGGCTGAGCTGGGGAAATGCTCGATCAGGCTGTCGGCCACAAAATCCGGCGGCACAAAATCGGCGGCGGCCCCGAGCTCCTCGAGCCGCTGGGCGGTTTTGCGGCCCACGGCGGCGATCTTCAGACCGGGGGGGCGATGGCCCAGGCTGCTGCCCCGCTGGCGCAGTCGTGCATCGAGGGCTTCAGCGCCGTTGGCGCTGGAGATCACCAGCCAATGAAAGCTCTCCAGCTCGGCGAGGGCATCGTCGAGCGGCCCCCAGTCGCTGGGGGGGGTCACCACCAGCGCCGGTAGATCGATCACCCTGGCACCGGCCTGCTCAAACAGGGCCCGGGCCTCTCCGGCCTGGCCCTCGGCCCGGGTGACGCCGATGCAGCGGCCCTGCAGGCTGCTCATGCGTCCAGCTTCACCAGGGCGCCGGCCTGCTCGCGCAGGGCCTGGGCGTCGCTGCTGCGCCCCTGGGCCCGCAGCAGCGCGATCGCCCGGCTGAAGCCGCGGCGGGCCCCCTCGATGTCGCCCCCCAGCAGCAGCGCCACCGCCAGGTTCTGCTCGGTCTCCGGGTGCTCCGGTTCGGCCGCCAGGCTGCGGCGGTAGGCCGCGATCGCCTCGCCGATGCGGCCGCGGCGCCGTTCGATCAGCCCCAGGCTGCGCCAGCCCTGGGGCAGTTCGGGGGCGGCTTCAGCGGCGCTCTGGGCTAGCCCTGCGGCTTCGGCGAGGCTGGGGGCGGGATCGGGCCCCGGCTGCTCCAGCAGCAGGGCCGCCAGGTTGAGGCGCGCCGCCAGGGTGAGCTGTGGGGGCAGCGGCAGGGCCAGGGCCTCGCGGTAGCGCGCGGCTGCCGCCACCGGGCTCTCTACCGTCTCGGCGATGGCCAGATGCAGCAGCAGTTCATAGCGCTCTGGATGGGCCTCCGCCCCACAGGCCTCCAGGCCCTGGTGCAACAGGGCCAGCCCGCGTTCACGGTTGCCCTCGCTGATCTCGAGCCCGCCGAGCTTGGCGCAGGCGTAGGCATCGCCGGGCCGCTCCGCCAGCTCAGCCTCCATCGCCTCGCGCAACCGCTGCCCCTTGCGGCCGGCCGCCAGCAGCTCCGGCCGGTAGCCCTCATGCAGCAGGGCGGGTACCGGGCAGTCGGCGATGCGCCAGTGGGGCTCCGCAGCGATCAGCGCGGCCACGCTGTCATCGACCATGGCGTGATAGCGGCGGCTCCAGCTGATCGCCGGGTGGCGCCGAAACAGACGGCTCACATTGGAGTAGGGCGCCTGGGCCGCCCCCAGCTCGTGGCGCAGCAGGTTGATCAGCAGCACGTCGGGCTCGGCCATCAACTGGCGCAGCGGCTCCCTGGACTGCGGCTGCAGCAGCTCGTCGGCATCGAGCACCAGCACCCAGTCGCCGTTGACGTGCCTGAGCGCTTCGTTGCGGGCGGGCCCGAAATCACCGGGCCACGGCAGGTGATGCACCACGGCGCCGCAGCGCTCGGCGATGGCCACCGTGTCGTCGCGCGAGCCGGTGTCGAGCAGCACCATCTCATCGACGAAGCCGGCCACCGAGGCCAGGCAGCGCTCGAGCCGCTGGGCTTCGTCGCGCACGATCATCGAAAGGCTGAGCATGGCCGTTGCCGAAGTCACTGCATGTTGGCTGCCGGGGCTCAGTCGGTGAAGCCTTCGCCGCTGTCGCTGTCGGTGTCGGTGTCGGTGTGCCCCAGACCGA
>VGPQ01000054.1 GCA_016882555.1 Cyanobacteria bacterium M_surface_7_m2_040 | reverse complement strand
CCAGGGCTCAGCCAGCGGCCGCACCCTGCTGATGAGTCCGGCGATGGTGGCCGCCGCCGCCGTCACCGGCCGGGTGACCGATGTGCGCGAGCTGCTGCGGTCCTGAACAGCAGCAGTTCAGTTCAGTTCAGCTCAGCTCGCCATTGCCGCCGCCCTCCCGCGGTCCAGTCCTGTCCGTTTCGATCTCGCCGTTGCTCTGATGCCGTCTTCAGCTTTCCCTACCGGTGCGATCCTCAGGGTTGAGGGCCGCGGCGTCGCCGTGCGCGGCGATGACATCGACACCGATCGGATCATCCCGGCGCGATTTCTCAAATGCGTCACCTTTGATGCCCTTGGCCCGGCTGCGTTCGCCGATGACCGCGCCGAAGCCGGTGGCAGCCATCCCTTGGATCGCGCTGAGCACCAGGGGGCTTCGGTGCTGGTCGTGAACCGCAACTTCGGCTGTGGCTCCAGCCGCGAACATGCCCCCCAGGCCCTGATGCGTTGGGGCATTCGTGCCGTGGTCGGGGAGAGCTTCGCCGAGATTTTCTTTGGCAACTGTCTGGCCCTGGGCATCCCCTGCCTGAGCGTCGATCACACCACGGCGCTGGCCGTGCAGGCCGCGGTTGAAGCCCACCCGCAGGCCCCGCTCCAGGTCGATCTGGAGACGCTGACCCTCACCACCCAGGGGCCCCAGGCTCCCGCGGGCGTCTGGCCGCTCGAGCTGGCGGCCGGGCCGCGGCAGATGCTCACCACCGGCCAGTGGGATGGCACCGGTCAGTTGCTGGGCCATCGCCAGCAGCTGGAGCGCACGGCGGCGCGGTTGCCCTATCTCAACGGGTTTGCCAGCCTCGGCTGACCCTGGTTGCTGTTGGCGATCCGGGTCACGATTAGGTCAGTTCCACGCCGGCACGTCAGGGGCCAGCCCAGCTCAGAAGTTGCGCTTCAGCGCAGCCTGGGAGGGGTGATACGGCACGAACGGCACGCCGGTGCCCTTGTAGGTGAAGTCGTTGAGCCGCACGCGGATGCCGCCCAGCTGCTCGTACGGGCTGTAGTAGATGCCGATGTCGTAGGCGCGCCGCTGCCAGCGCAGTTCCACGTAAGAGCCGGTGGTGGCGCCGTAGTTGCTGGAGGCGGGGTCGACGTTGACGCCATAACCGACACTCAACAGCATTGGTCCCACGATCTGCTGGGTGATGCCGAAGTTCAGGGTTCCCAGGTCGACGGCGCGGTCAAAACTGAGGGGGCTGATGCCCGATCTGAGCGTGACCCCTCCCGTGACGGCGAACTGGGTGTAGTCGAGGAAGGGTTTGCTGAAGTGCCCCAGCGTGATCACCGGGCCGGCTGAGAAGGCCAGGGTGTTCTGGTACTGACCATCGTCGTAGTAGGCCAGGGCACCGGTGACGTTGGTGTCGAACTTCAGTCCGGGCACAATCGGCACGGGGGAGTTCTGGAAGGCCTGATCCGCAGTCAGGGCGAGGGGCTTGCCGCTCCAGAGCCGCAAGGAGCTGGTCAGCGAGGCGATGGCATTGCCGCGCCAGTATTCGGCCAGATTGGGAATCGCTGCGGTGCCGCTGGTGCTGTTGGTCGGGCAATTGGAGCTGCAGGCTCTGAAGTTGCCAAGGCCGAGCCGCCAGTAGAAAAAGTTCTTCACCTTGCCCCAATCGGGCAGTTTGCCTTCGTCTTCCAGGGACGCGCCGTAGGCGGTGTAGACATCCTGTTCGCCCAACGAGCCGTTCCAGGCGCGGTAGCGGTAGGCGCCAAACAGGCGGGCTGTGCTCTCCCCCAGCAATGGCAATTTCACGTTGCGGGCGATGTCGCCCCAGCTGCGGGTCCCGTTGGCGAAGTTTTCGGAGTTGAACGTCGAAATGTCGAGGGTCGCCTTGCTGGCAAAACCCCAGCGGTTGTCGCTCCAGCGCGCCAGCAGGCCGAACTGGTCGCCCGTGTTGACCGGTTGAGCTACACCTGGGCTGGCAGGTGGAGAACCGGGCAGCGGGTAGCTGTTGGTGACGCCATCGATCGTGCGCTGCAGCATGAACTGGGGCTGCAGGCGCAGGGTGCCGGTCTTGGCCACAGTAATCGGCTTGGCTTCATAGCCGACAACCACCCCATCGCGGTCGCGCACATCGAAGCCAGCGACCACCGGGGTGTCGATGTGGTTCTTGCGCAGCCGCTGACGCTGGCGTCCCGGAATCGGCAACCGGTCTTCCAGCAGGATGCGGGTGGAACGCGCCGCAATGATGGTGTCGCCCTTGGCATTCAGGCCCACCGTCACTCCCACCGCTTCCAGCCACGATTGCGCCGGTGTGAAGGGATCGTTGGTCAACCCGACCCGTGAAGCACTCCAGCCTGTGGCGCTGAGTTTCATGGAACGGGTCTGGAACCGCCAGCGGCTGATGCCGCCGTCCACCAGTTTCATGTTGGCGGTGGTGTTGAGATCCTTGAGTTGTTCGGGCCGGATCCCGCCATAGACGTTGGCGGTGTCGGGGCTGGTTTCACGGTCGTCAAAACCGAACCGGCGTTCCAGCCGCAGCGACTGCTGCAGCTTCAAATCGCTCACCCGTTGCTGAATGCGGCTGATCGCCTCCTTGCGCGCCTGCTCCTGGGCGCGGGCCACCTGCCAGAGGCCCGGTTGCTTGCCTTGGGGGGGGGCAGGTGTGGTGGCGGACTTGTTCTCGGACCCTGTTGACGATCGTGTTCCGCTTTGGCCCGAGGCCGCCCGGTTGAGGGCCGCTGTCATCGAGCTGTCGGCCACGCTCGTCGGCGGTGGAGCGCCCGCACAGCCCTGGGCCGGAGGCATTGCCGGTTTGGCGCGCCCCTTGGCTTGGGCCCCAAAGCGATACCGCATGCCCACCAGATAGCCGTTGCTGCCTTCGCGCACACCGCTGTAGACGCCATAGGCGCCTGAACGGTGATGGAGCCGACCCACCAACGACCAGCGCGGGTTGATCAGCGCCTCCACCTCAAAGGCGAGGTAGTTGAGCAACTGGGAGTAGCGGTTGCGGAAGGTGCGCTCGTAATTGCTGGCCTGGCTGGTGTAACTAGCGCCTTCCACCAGAAACAGGCTCAGCCAGGGCTGCATCCAGATGCGCAGGCCCAGGCCGAAGGTGCCTTCAGCAAAGGCCTGGGCCGGTACCGCTGCATACGGCACGGCCTGGTTGTACTGGCCGCCGGCCTGGGCGGCGGCCGCATGGCCCAGCACGTTGGCATCCAGCTCGAGGGAAAACGGACCGCCGTCGACGATGCGTTTGTTGATGCCGATGCCGCCGATGTATTCAGGCCGCCAGCGGCCATTGAAAAAAAACGAGTCGCCGAAGTTGGCGTCGATCATTTGCCCGCCGCCCCAGGCGGTCACGGCCCAGTTGTAGGGATGCCAGTTGGGAACAGGCGGCAGAATCGGGCTGCAGCTCAGCGGTTCGGCGGGTGGCAGCGGTTCCGATGGCGCTTGGTTGATGGCCAAGTCGCTGTCGCTGCCATCGAGGTCGAGGATGCCGTAGACGTCGTCGGCTTCACCGCTCCCCTCCAGCAGGCTGTACCGCAATTGGCTGGCCTGGAGGTACTGCTGTCCCCGTTGCAGCCTGACGCTGCCGCGGGCGAACACCGTGCGGCTTTGGGTGTCGTATTCGAGCCGATCGGCCAACAGGCGCCCGCCGGCCACCATGGCCTGCACGTTGCCTTCGGCGATCACCCGGCCCAGAACCCCGTCGTAGCGCAGGTCATTGGCGCTGAGTTGGAGCTCCAGCGGCAGTTCCGCCTCGTCGGGGAGGTTGGAGGCCGCGGCGTTGCGGGCGGGCCCCCCGGTCACCGGAGTGGAGGGTTGGGTTGGGTTGGTTCCGTTCCCGGTCTGTTGTTGCGTCTGTTGTTGCCCGGAGTTAAGGGCAGCCGCCTCAGCAGCAGGCAGGCCGCTCAGCAGGGAACCAAGACCTGCGGCGACGCATGCCGATCGGAAGGACCGGATCAGGGGCACAGGTCTGGCCGCAAGCACAAGTGCGGCTGATCCTGCCACGCGCGATGCTGCGAATCAGCTGTGCTGCCGCGGTCCGGGAAGTGTCCCTCGGATCACTCTTCGAGGTCTTTGCGGCTCGGGGTACGGCTGGGATCGCTGGCGAGGAAGCCGAACACGAAAATCCCGATGAAGAAGAAGACGACCGAATAAACCGAAATCTTGAGGGCGAGCATGGTCGAGCTTGCGAGTCGGGCTTGGGCTGGGCTGGATCTGGGCTGGGTGAGATCCAGAGAGGAGGTGGTCCCTGGACCATCGGGCCAGATGGCCCATCATCCTATGGGTCCTGGCAGGCCATCAAAGGATGCCCGAGCCCCCAGAGGTGCCATTGGCGGAGCGGATTGAAACGATTCAGTCATCTTTAGCCCTGGATCTCCAGCCGTGCTGGCTGGCCGAGGGCGCCAAGGGTCAGTGGCGGGAGGCCCTGGCCGATCCCTGGGGCGCCTGCCACCGTCCCGATTGGCACGAGCGTGGCCTGATCATCTGGCCGCGGGGGGGCTCCACCCGGCGGCTTCGGCTTCGCCTCAGCTGCCCAGATCCTTGGCGGGCGCTCGCGGAGCGGGCCCGGGCCCGGCTGGTGCTGCGCTGGTGGTCCGAAGCGGTCGAACTGCGAGTGGACGGCGCCCTGGTGCACCGGGGCGATCTGTTTGACAGTGCCTGCCGCTGGCCACTGCCGGACGCCTGGTGGCGCGGGCAGCCCCTCGACCTGGACCTGCGCCTGCGCAGCCCCCTGCACGACGACGGCGCCCTGGTGCACAGCCGGGTGGAGCTCGAACCGTTGGATTCCAGCGATCCGGAGGGTCTGTTGCGCCCCACCTGGGTGCAGCTTGAGCAGCTCCGCCAGGAGTTCCCAGCCGGGGTGGCGGCGGCCTCGGCCCTGGGCCTGGGCGATCCGCTGGTGCACGTGCTGGGCCATGCGCACCTGGATCTTGCCTGGCTCTGGCCCGTTGCCGACACCTGGGAGGCCGCGGAGCGCACCTTTGCCTCGGTGCTGGATCTGATGGAGCGTTTTCCGACGCTCCACTTCGCCCACTCGACGCCAGCCCTCTATGCCTGGCTGCAGCGTCACCGGCCGGCTCTGTTTGAACGCCTGCAGGCGGCCGTGGCGACCGGTCGCTTTGAACCGATCAACGGACCCTGGGTCGAGACCGACTGTGTGCTGATCAGCAGCGCTTCGTTGTTGCGTCAGTTCCAGCTTGGTCAGCACTGGAGCCGTGCCGCGTTTGCCCAGCTCAGCCATGCGCTGGCCTGGCTGCCCGACAGCTTCGGCTTCGGGGCGGGCCTGCCGGCGATCGCGCGGGCCACCGGCGTGACCTGGTTCTGCACCCACAAGCTCGCCTGGAACGCCACCAATCCCTTCCCCCATCGCTTGTTTCGCTGGCGCAGCCGCTGCGGCAGCGAGGTGCTGGCGTTGTTGAGTGCAGCGATCGGGACCGACGGCGACCCGCTGGCGATCGAGCGTTACCGCCTGCAGTGGCAGCAGGCCACAGGCCTGGCTGCGGCGCTGTGGCTCCCTGGGGTTGGTGACCATGGGGGCGGTCCCACCGCCGAAATGCTCGAGCAGCTGGCCCTGTGGCAGCGGCAGGCTGAGTTGGGGGCGCCCATGGCCCCGCAGCGCCACGGCAGCCTCAGGCAGTACCTGCACCAGCTTCAGCCAGCAGCGGAGCGCCTGCCGGTCTGGCGCGATGAGCTCTATCTGGAGCTGCACCGCGGCTGCGCCACCAGCCGGCCCGATCAGAAGCGCCACAACCGCACGCTCGAGCGCCTGCTGCGGGAGGCTGAGCTGGCCCAGGTCCTGGCCGGGTTGCATGCCCTGCCGCGGGCGGGCTCGACTGAGGGGTTTGTGTCCACGCCCGATTGGCGCCCGCTGCTGTTTCAGCAGTTTCATGACATCCTCCCCGGCACCTCCGTGCCGGAGGTGTTTGAACAGGCCGAGGGCCAATGGCGCGCGGCCCGCCGCCAGGCCTCTCGGCAGCGGGATCAGGCGTTGCAGCAGTGGCTCGCAGGCGCCGGCGCTGGCCTGGGTACGGCCTGCTGGGCGGTGGCTCAGCTGCAGCCGCTTTCGCCCCGGGCTCGCTGCCTGCGCCTGCCGCCCGGTGATTGGTGTGGCGCTGATGGCCGTCGACTGGCGGTCCAACCAGCGGCTGCCGGCGGCAGTTGGGTGCAGCTGCCGCCATTGGCGGGTGTGGACGCTCTGATGCTGGAGCGGCGGCCGGCCGGCAGCGCGCCCGCTGGTCCCTCGGCACAGGTGTGCCAGCCCGTCAGCTGCGAGCCCTTGAGCGAGGGCCGCTGGCGCCTGGGCAACGGTCTGCTCAGCGTTGAGATCGGACCCCAGGGGCTGTTGCAGCTTGAGGATGCCGGGGGTCGCCGCTACCTGGCGGGATCGCCGGGTTTGCGCCGCTACCGGGATGCGGGCGAGTTCTGGGATGCCTGGGATCTGGCGGCTGATTACGCCCAGCAGGCGCTGCCGCTGGAGTGGGAGCCCGCTCTGCACTGGCTCGAGCAGGGCCCGCTCTGCACCCAGATGCGCTGGCGCGGTCGCTGCGGCAGCAGTGCGGTGCGCCTCGACGGCCGGCTGCAGGCGGGCACCCCCTGGTTTGAGCTGGTGCTGAGCGTCGACTGGCACCAGCGCCATGAACTGCTGCGCCTGGCCTTGCCGCTGGCCCAGCCGGCCAGCCGCTGGGCCGCCGACACCAGCGGCGGCGTGATCGAGCGCCCGGCCGAGGCCCTCACGGCACGGGAGCAGAGCCGCTGGGAGGCGCCGGCCATCAGCTGGATCGCAGCCGAGGCGGCTGCTCCAGGAGGCGGCTTGGCGGTGGTACTCGACGGCCCACAGGGGGTCTCGGCCACGCCCGCCGAGCTGGGGATCTCGTTGCTGCGGGCACCCACCTGGCCCGATCCCTCGGCCGACAATGGTTGGCAGCGCCTGCGCCTTGCCCTGACTCCCTGTGCGCAGGGTTGGCGGGCTGCCGCGGTGCCGCAGTTGGCCCAGGGATTCCGTGAGCCCCTCTGGTGCCGGCCGCTGCGGCCGGCCGCCCACAACGGGCCGCCGCTGACGTTGCCGCCCCTGGGATCGGATCTGCAGCTGCTGGGCTTGCGCCCCTGCGGCGCTGCGGATGGGCAGTTGCCGGCTGCCGTGATCAGTGTGCAGAACCTCTCCAGCTGCCGTCAGCGGCTCGATCTCGGGGCCCGGTGGCGCCTGTTGGAGCGGTTGGATGGCCTGGATCAGCCTTTGGTCAGCAGCGAGGGCAAAGAATCGCCACAGCCGGATCCGCTGCTCTTGCCCTGGGCAATCGGGTTCTGGCGGATCGCGCCGGTGGGGCCTTGAGCGCAGCGGCTCAGTCGTCGTGGTCGTCGAACGGATCGGTGAGCTGCTTGGAGGGGGGGCCGAAGGCGGTGTAGATGCCGAAGCCGGTGAGGCCCAGCAGCGCCACCAGCACGGCGATGGCCACGTTCAGGGCTGGTGAGCCGGTGCTGCTGGGTTCCATGGTCGCGAAGCCTTCCATCACAACGCTTGACAGCCCGGCGCGGCCAGGGAGCCAAGGCCCTTACAGTAACCAGACCGCACCATCGCCTGAGAGGCCCCTGTCCCCATGGCTCAACGCACCCGTCTTGGAGACCTGCTGCGCCCGCTGAACTCCGAATACGGCAAGGTGGTTCCCGGCTGGGGCACCACGCCCGTGATGGGCATCTTCATGGTGCTGTTCCTGGTCTTCCTGCTGGTGATCCTGCAGCTGTACAACAAGTCGCTGCTGCTCGAGGGCATCAACGTCAACTGGAACGGCATCAGCTGATCCACGCCGCCCCCATGGTTCTGCCATGAACATCTTCGGGATCGG
>VGPQ01000053.1 GCA_016882555.1 Cyanobacteria bacterium M_surface_7_m2_040 | reverse complement strand
AAGGCATGCAGAATTTCGTGCGAGTTGGCAATATTTATCCTTGGATCAATTTCAACAAGTCAATGCTGGCGGCGATGTTCAATTTCTGGACATTTGACGAGCCTGGCAGCCTCGGCACAAACAAATCTACGGGGCGAGGCCCCATCTATCCAACCGCACCTTTGGGTGTGCAATGGCAACACATCATAAATGACAACACAGAATTCAGAGCCCAGGTTGGAGCCGGCTATTACGACCCTTCATCCGGAATTGACAACAGACGCGGCCTAACCTGGTTTCTCGACAACAACAATGGCATTGAGGGCGTTGTCGAGCTCAGCTTCAAGGGTGGCACCTACAGTGCCAACAAAAAGGATTTTGGGCTGCCCTGGCTCATCCACCTTGGCGGACAGTTCAGCACAGCAGAACTGTTCAGCAATTACCTGGACATCAATGGCAATCCTTTTCAGCTCACAGGCCTACCACGTCGCGCCTACGGCTTCAACGGCGGCTTTTATATCACCGCCGAATCGATGCTATTCAGAGAAAAAGGCAGCTACAACCAGGGCCTGACGGCATTTGTGAAGACAACCCAGTACTTCCACGATTACGCCAACCTGCTACGAAACACCTATGTGGCCGGCCTCGGGTATGAAGGCCTGATCCCTGGGCGCAACAGCGATGTCTTCATGGCAGGGATTGGACTTGTGAACATGACCGAAGGGGCTAAAGCCTGGAACAGGCTGTCTCAATCCTGCACAGCGCTGGCCTCGTGCAACAACACAGGAATTCAATATGTGATTGAAGTTGGCTACTCCGCCAAACTTACGACCTGGATGTTCATCCAGCCAAGCGTTCAATATCTGGTCCAACCCTACGGGCGAACCGATCTGGGCAACATCACTGCCGTGACAATCTCCCTGGGGATCTCGTTCTAAAGCCTCTGCTCGCTCCGCTCTGGTCATCCAGCGGACGGGAGGCAAGCGCCAGGGCGTTCTCGCTCTCCACCACAAACCTGGCTCAGCACGCAGGTGGTGCCACATTGCCAGGCTCGCAGGACGACGGCTGCTTGCTGTACCACCACTCCTGCAGCCCACCCGAGAGCCGCTGGGCAAACAGGGTGATCACGGTGCGGGTGGGGCGGGTTCCGGGTTGCAGCAGCTCCACCGCATAGGAGGGGCAGCGGCGGGCGGCCAGGTCCGCCACAAAACGACGCCCGATGCGGCGCCAGCTGGGTTCCTTGCTGCGCCAGGCCAGGCGGCAGCACGGCCAGGGCAGCTCCTCGCGATCAAACAACCGGCAGCACGGACCCAGCACCCGAAAGCTGTACTGACCTCCAGGGCTGGTGTGTTCACTGCCGGGTTCGAGCAGGTCTTGAACCATGGAGGGTGGGGATCACCAAACGGTTGGCCAACAAAAAGCCACCCCGAAGGGTGGCAGATGCAGCGGGTCGAATCAAACAGGTGACTCGACCCAGCATGGGGATGAACGCTCAGTAGAGCTCTTCTTCGGCGTGGGTCTTGATGGTGCAGTCGCTGGTGGGGTAGGCGACGCAGGTCAGCACGAAACCGGTTTCGATCTGGTCGTCATCCAGGAAGCTCTGATCGCTCTGGTCGACGGTGCCAGCGGTGATCTTGCCAGCGCAGGTGGAGCAGGCGCCAGCGCGGCAGGAGTAGGGCAGGTCGATGCCCTGCTCTTCAGCTGCATCAAGGATGTACTGGTCGTCAGGAACCTCGATGGTCTTGTTGAGGCCTTCGCTCTCGTTGATGAGGGTGACCTTGTAGGAAGCCATGAAAGGAGTTGGGGCTCACAGGCACCCGTTGACCGGGCCTGTAGGACTCGCCCTTCATACATCGCCCACCGGCCTTTCCTGCTGTTTTTGGACCGCGGCCCCGGGAAGCCCAATCAAACGCGGATCACCGATCAGCGTGCCTTATGTAACACCAGCAGGCCCCAGGGGCCCTGTGTGGCCGCCAGATCGGCCTGCCACCCCTGCTCGGCGAGCACCTGCTGCAGCCGCGGCGCCTGCTCCACCAGCAGGCCGCTGAGCACGCCAACACCGCCGGCGGCCAGCAGCGCCTCAAAGCTGGGGCTGAGGGCCTCGATCACCGGCGCCAGGATGTTGCAGAGCAGCAGATCCGCCGGGCCCTGGGGCAGCAGCGCCGCCAGCTCGCTGGCCGAGCCCTGCACCACCTGGAGTTGGCGGCTCAGGCCATTGAGGGCGGCGTTGTCGCGGGTGGCGCTCACCGCCAGCGAATCGGTGTCGGCGGCCGCCACGGCCGCGGCACCCAGGCGCAGGGCCGCCAGCCCCAGCACGCCGCTGCCGCAGCCCAGGTCGGCCACCTGCAGGCCGCCCAGCTGACCACCGCGCTCGGCGGCCAGGCCCTCCAGCGCCTCGAGGCAGAGGCGGGTGGTGGGATGGCTGCCGGTACCAAAGGCACTGCCCGGATCCATGCGAATCAGCAGCCGCTGGGCATGCTCACTCGGGCAGTCGAGCCAGGCCGGCAGGATCAGCAAGCGATCGCCCACCGGATCGGGCTGCCAGTGCTGCTTCCAGCTGAGGCTCCAGTCTTCGTCGGGCTGCTGCGTCCAGCCGATCTCTGGCAGGGGCAGCCCAAAGGTGGCCGCCAACGGGGCCAGGGCCCCAGCCAGGTGCTGGCGCTCGGTGTCGGGCCACTCGCTGGCCGGCAGCCAGGCCACCAGCTGGCGCTGCTGGGGGGCGTCGGGACGGTGCTGCAGCGCCACCCGATAGATGCCCAGCTGGGGGAGCTTCCACAGCAGCGATTCTTCGAGCTCGGGCGGGGCGGCCATCTCCAGCCGCCACCACGTGAGCCCCATCAGAGGGTCACCGGGTGGGCCTGCTGGATGCCGGTGATCGCATGAATCGAAGCCAGCAGATCCGCCGGGATCGGATCGTCGACGCTGAGCACCATCACCGCATCGCCACGGACGATGCGGCGGCCGACCTGCATCGAGGCGATGTTGACGTTGTGCTCGCCCAGCAATGAGCCCAGCTGGCCGATGATGCCGGGCATGTCGCGGTGGCGGGTGAACAACATGTGGCGGCTGGGGGCCACGTTCACCGGAAACTCATCGATCGTCACCACCCGCAGCTCGCCATCGGCAAACACCGCTCCGGTGACGCTGTGGCTGCCCTGGGGGTTGCGGCAGATGAGCTCCAACGAGCCGCTGGCAAAGTCACGGCTGGATTCATCCTTGATCTCGAGCACCTGAATGCCGCGTTCCTTGGCCTCGAGGCTGGCGTTCACGTAGTTGATGCTGTCGCCCAGGGCTGTGGACAGCACCCCTTTGAGGGCAGCCACCACCAGCGGCTGGGCCGGATGGGCCGCGAAGTCGCCCTGCAGGCGCACCTCCAGGGAGTCGATGGCGCCGCCACCCAGCTGGCTCACCAGCTGGCCCAGGGTCTCGGCCAGTTGCAGGTGGGGCTTGAGCTGCTCCATCACCTCCGAGCTCAGACCGGGGATGTTGACGGCGCTGCGGGCCGGCAGCCCCAACAGCACGTCGCGGATCTGCTCGGCCACGTCGATGGCCACATTCTCCTGGGCCTCTTCGGTGGAGGCGCCCAGGTGGGGGGTGAGGATCAGCCGCTCCCGCACGCTGCGCAGGGGCGACTCAGCCGCCAACGGCTCCTTGGCGAACACGTCGAGGGCGGCACCGGCAATCGTGCCAGCCTCCACCGCGGCCGCCAGGGCGGCCTCATCAACGATGCCGCCGCGAGCGCAGTTGACCAGCCGCGCCGTGGGCTTCATCGTGCGCAGCAGCTCGGCGTTGACCAGGTTCTCGGTCTCGGGGGTGCGCGGCAGGTGCAGGCTGACGTAATCAGCCTCGGCAAACAGATCGGCCAGCGCCGACAACCGCACCTGCATCTGCTGGGCGCGCTCCGCTGACACAAACGGGTCGTAGGCCAGCACCTCCATGCCCATGGCCCGCGCCACCCGGGCCACGTGGGAGCCGATCTTGCCCAGGCCCACCACGCCCAGCTTCTTCTTGTAGAGCTCGTTGCCGACGTAGGTCTTGCGGTCCCAGCCGCCGGCCATGGTGCTGGCGTGGGCGTGGGGCACGTGGCGCGACAGCGACAGCATCAGCGCCAGGGCGTGCTCGGCGGCGGCGATGGTGTTGCCCTCCGGTGAGTTGACCACCAGCACCCCGCGCTTGGTGGCGGCGGGCACATCGACGTTGTCGACACCCACGCCGGCCCGGCCGATGATGCGCAGCTTGTCGGCAGCGGCAATGATCTCGGCCGTCACCTGGGTGCCCGAGCGGATCATCAACGCGTCGTACTCGCCGATGAGTCCGGCCAGCTGCTCCGGCGGCAGGCCGGTGCGCACATCCACCTGGGCCACCTGCGAGAGAATGTCAATCCCCGCCTGGTCGATGGGGTCTGAGACGAGAACCTTGGGCATGCCCGGCGCTGCGGTGGAGTGAGCCGGCGGTGCAGTGTAGTGAGCAGCGAGAATCGGATCCAATCAACGGGCTTGGACCTTGGCAACGCGGGTGGTGGTGGTGCTCAAACAGCACGAGCAGCTCGAGCAACTGCATCACCAGCTGAGCCAGCACACTCCGCCGCTGGCTCAGCTGGTGCGAATCGGGGAGGGAGAGCAGCCCCTCGCCCAGGTCGACGACCTCAACCCCGCCGCCAAACGACGCCAACGGCAACGGCGCATGGCCCTGTGGCTGACGCCGTTCGGGTTTGTCGCCGGCCTCACCTTCACCTACATCACCGATCTCGACACCTTCGCCTTTGCGGGGGCCTGGAGCCAGCACCTGCTGGGGGGGATCGCCGGCATGCTCTCGGGCTGGATGGGCAGCTTTGCCGCCGCCGCCAGCGTGAGCTCCGAGGAAGACGACCGCCTGCGCAGCCTGCGCAACCGCCTCGATGAAGGCAATTGGCTGCTGCTGGCCGAGACCAGAGCCGGCTACGAGATGCCCTGGAAACTGCTGCAGCAGGCCCGCCCGTTGGCGGTGGTGCGGCTGGGCGACAACTGATGCAGGCCGCCGTGCTTGAGCTCGCTGAAACGGCGCAGCGCAGCTGGCAACCGCAATGGACGGGGTTCCTCGATGGCGGCGCCCAGGAGTCGGCCCTGGGCGAGCTTGGCAGCCTCAGCGATCTGAAGCTGCACCGCTGGGGCGGCTACGAGGGGGCGGAGCGGCAGCGGTTGGTGCTGGTCCACGCCGAGGCGGCCCACGACCTCGAAGCGCTGGGCAACCAGGATCTCGAGGGTCTGGAGCTGCTGGGCAATTTTCTGTTTGACCCAGCCGAAACCACCGACTTTCGCCGAGCGCTCTGCGCCGCCGGCATCCCTGAGGAGAGCCTGGGCGACCTCTGGCTGCGGGGCGATCGAGGGGCCCAGGCCGTCGCCCACAGCAGCGCCGCGCAAGCGCTGGATGGACAGGAGGTGGACGTGCGCAGCGTGCGCACCCTGATCCAGCGGCGACCGCTGAAGAGCCTGCACTGTCCACCGCCGCGCAAGGCCAGGCAATTCAGCTGTGTCGAGGCCTCGCTGCGGCTCGATGCCGTGGGATCCGCTGGGTTCGGCCTGTCGCGCAGCCGCATGGCCGAACTGATCCGCTCCGGCGCCGTGCGCATCAACTGGCAACCGACCACCAGTCCCAGCAGGGAACTGCGCTGTGGCGATCGGGTGCAGCTGCACAACCGGGGCGAGCTGGTGCTGGAGAAGGCTGAACGGACCCAGAAACAGCGCTGGCGCGTGGAGCTCACACGCCGCTGAGGCCCGATCAGGACGCGGCAGGCCCGCTGCTAAGTTGCCGCTGTCGGATCGGCGCCCAAGCGCCTGGCCGCAGCGGGCGATTAGCTCAGAGGTAGAGCACTACCTTGACACGGTAGGAGTCACTGGTTCGATTCCAGTATCGCCCATTTGATTGTGGAGATGCCTTCCAGCACAAGCGATCTGCAGGTCGTGATCGGGTTGGGACGCTCGGGCATCGGCGCCGCCCGGCTGCTGCGGGCCCAGGGCAGGCCGGTGCTGCTGCTGGAGCAGCACCACTCGGCTGCGCTGGAGCAGCGGGCGGCTGGGCTGCGGGCCGAGGGCATCCAGGTGGAACTGGGGGCTTCCCTGGAGCCCACCCGCTGGAGCGAAGCAGCGGCCCTGCCAGCGGCGGTGGTGGTGAGTCCGGGCATGCACTGGGACCATCCCCTGCTGATCCAGCTGCGGCAGCAGGGGATCAGCGTTCATGGCGAACTGGTCTCGGCCTGGCGCAGCAGCGCCGGGGTGCCGTGGATCGGCATCACCGGCACCAATGGCAAGACCACCGTGACCCATCTGGTGAGCCATCTGCTCAACCAGGCGGGCATCGACGCCCCAATGGGAGGCAACGTGGGCAATTCCGCAGCCGAGCTGGTGCTGCAGCGTTGCCTCTCCAGCAGCAGCCCACCGCAGTGGCTGGTGATGGAACTGAGCAGTTACCAGATCGAAGCCGCGCCCGAGATTGCACCGCAGATCGGCATCTGGACGACCCTCACGCCGGATCACCTCGAGCGCCACGGCAGCGTGGACGCCTACCGAGCCATCAAGCGCGGCCTGCTGGAGCGCAGCAGCCTGCGCATCCTCAACGCCGACGATCCCGATCTTCGTGCCCACGCGGCCAGCTGGGATGCAGCCTTCTGGGTGACGGCAGGCCCCAGGGAGCACCTGCCGCCAAGCCTGCAGCCCTCGCTGTGGATCGAGCACGAGCGCGTCTGGCATCGCCGCGACGTCAAGGCTGACAACACCACCGCCGACGACCTGATGGCCGCCGACTGCCTGGCGATGCCGGGGGCCCACAACCGCCAGAACATGCTGATGGCGGTGGCGGCGGGGCTTGCCGCCGGGCTCAGCGGGCCACAGATGGAGGCCGCCCTGGCCCGCTTCCCGGGGGTGCCGCACCGCCTGGAGCTGCTGCGGCAGCTCGACGGCATCAGCTACTACAACGACAGCAAGGCCACCAATTACGACGCCGCCGAGGTGGCCCTGCAGGCGCTGCAGGGCCCTCTGGTGGTGCTGGCGGGGGGCGAAGCCAAGCTGGGCGATGGTTCCAGCTGGGTTGCGGCGCTCACCAGGCAGAGCCAAGCGGTGGTGCTCTACGGCGCCGCCCAGGCGCCGTTTGAAGGGCTGCTGCGCGAGGGGGGCTACGACGGCCGCATCATCAGAGCGGAAGGCCTCAGCGATGGGGTGCCGCTGGCGGCGGCGGCGGCCAGCGAGCTGGGGTGCCGCGCCGTGCTGCTCTCACCGGCCTGCGCCAGCTTTGATCAGTACAGCGATTTTGAGGCCCGGGGTGAGCATTTCCGGGCCCTGGTCAAGGCGCTGTAAGGCAACACCCAAGACGGGCAAGACGCTCACAGCCCAGGCGATCTCAGGGGTGGTTCAGTGGCCCTGCCCAAGCTGGAGGTAGGCCGAAGCGCCGATGCACACCGCCAGGGGCACGGTGGCAAAGAGACCGACCCCAAAGGCCAGCACGCCCACGGCGCTGATCGTGGCGATCACCAGCAGCAGCACAGCCACATCAAACCAGTGGGGCGTGACCATGCGCCGAGCCCCCGCCATGGCATCAAGGAACGCCACTTTGCGGTCCACCAGCACGAAGGCGGCAAACCAGTAGCCCACCGAGAGGTAGATGCCGGGAATGCCGAAGGCGAGCAGGCCCAGGAAGATCGCCACGGCGGCAAACACGTGCAAGCCGAGCAGGTTGAACAGCTGACGGGTCTCAGCAAAGAGCTGCCCGAAGCGA
Organism: Cyanobacteria bacterium M_surface_7_m2_040; assembly: GCA_016882555.1. Lineage (GTDB taxonomy): Bacteria > Cyanobacteriota > Cyanobacteriia > PCC-6307 > Cyanobiaceae > RGUW01. The sequence continues at coordinate 335 of VGPQ01000053.1, read as the reverse complement.
AAGGTTTGCCCCTTGGCCGCCATCAGGGCACCGTTGATCAGAGCCAGGTTGCCGATCAGATGCACCAGCACCTGAAGCAGCACCACCAGGCCATAGACCAGCAGCAGGCCCCAGTTGGCAGTGGCCGCGGTGTCGAGCTGAAGATTCAGGGCCTTGCCAGCCAGCACCAGCAGACCGAGCACGATCGCGTACAGGAGCGAAAAGCCGATCAGCACAACCGCATTGCGCGAAAAGCCTTTGGCGCCGTTCTGGATGATGGGTCCGTACTGCATGGACAAGAGCCTCTGGAAGAGCACTTTGGGCCGCCCAATTATGAAGATGGCGCCTGGCTCGTC
>VGPQ01000052.1 GCA_016882555.1 Cyanobacteria bacterium M_surface_7_m2_040 | reverse complement strand
GCGCCGCCATAAATTTTGGCTGCAGACGGGGTGACCGAGCTGCTGAACTGAATAGTGTCGTTGTTGGAGCCACCATCGACTAGTGAACCGGCAAAGCCTGCGGTGAAGGCGAGGCTGTCATTGCCGGAGCCGCCCAGAACGGTGCCTCCGGTGTATGCACTGGTTAGCTGTAGGGAGTCGTTGCCGTCACCGAGATCGGCAATATCGATCCCACCAGAGCCAATCAGGGTGTCATTGCCCTCAAGTGCCTGGATGGAGTCGTTGGAAGAAGCGCCAACAATGATTGTGTTAGCCGTGTCGGTTCCGACAACGGAGTTGTAACTCGAGCTCATGCTTGAGAGGTCAAAGGATGGTGGGTGGGTTAGATCTCCTCACAACCGCACCCACCATGGGGGCGGCGTGTGCAAAGTCACCAAAGGCGACAATGCAAGGTATTTATACAGGATTGCCCCTGCATCTGCAATAGCGAGGGGCGCTTTCATGGGCGTCCACACACAATGGTCGTGATCACGAACCAATCACTTGCATCCAGGCCTCTAGCCCCTGATCAGCGCCGTAGGCCTTTGCCGCCTGCTGGGCGGCGCCGGCCATGGCGAACCGTTGGTGGGGGTGAGCCAACAGCGAAGCCATCGCCTGGGCTTGCTCCATAGGGTCGAAAAAATCCACCAAGAGCGCCGAATGGCCATGCTCCAGCACCTCCTCAACCGGGGGGGTGGCGCTGGCCACAATGCTGCAGCCCGCCGCCATGGCCTCCAACAAACTCCAGCTGAGCACAAAGGGCACCGTGAGATAGAGGTGCACATCACTGCAGGCCAACACGCGGTGGTAGGCCTCGCACTGGAGCACCCCAAGCCAATGGGTGCGCTCGGGATCCAGGCCTCCCTCCCGCTGGGCCCAGTCGCGCCAGCTACGGCCATCGAAGCGGGGTGCCCCATAGGCCACCACATCGGAGCCCACCAGGAGCACATGGGCCTGGGGGCGCAGGCGCTGCAGTTCCGCCAGGGCAGCAACGGCCTGGGGGAAGCCCCGATATTCCTCAAAGCCGCGGCTCACATAGGTGACCACCTCAACCGCGGGGTCAGCGGGCAGGCAGTCGGGGCGGGGCCGTCGCTGCTGGCGCAGGCCCGCCAGGGCCACCACATCGACCCCTTCATGGATCACATCGATCTGATCGCGCCAACGGGCGGGAAACTGTTGCCGCTGCCAGCGGGTGGGACACACGGCGCGATCGCAGGCGGCCAGCTCCAACAGGATCTGGGCATTCCACCCCCTCAGGCGCAACTGGCGGTCGGGCTCCACCTGGCCGCGCCGAAGGAAATCAACGTCGCTGCCGAAGGCGTTGTAGTACCACTCAAACAGGCCAATGCGTCGTGCCTGCGGGAAGGCATCGGACAGGTACAGCCCATTGCCGAAGCCCACATGGTTGAGGATCAGCTCCGGCTGCCAACTTTCCTGCTTGAGCTGATCACAGGCCCGATAGGCCCCCTGGCCCTGCAACACAGCCGTTTCGAGGCGGCGCAGGTAGGGATGGATAGCCCCACCCCCACCGGCGCGCAGGGGGGCATAGCGCAGCAGCTTCACCCCTTGCGGCGGGGGTGCATGCCATTCGTTGTTGGCATGTAGGAACACCACATCGTGCCCTGCCTCCACCAGGGCAGGGGCCAACCTGCGGAACTGGGCTGGGTAGTTGGTGTGGGAAATGAGAATCCGCACTCAGCTGGCGAGCTGGGCGATCGTCAAGGCTGCTGCTGGGCCGCCAGGGGCTGCGCAAAAATCTGCTGATAATGCGGCAACAGCCAGGCGGGCAGTTTCTGCTCCGCAGCCTCCACCCGCATCTGTCCAGGCTCGTAGTAGAGCATCGCCACCAGAAAGGCGTTGATGGATCCGGGGGTGCCAAACCCCCCACCCGCAGCGGGGGAGAGGGATTGGGTGGCCTGGGCCTTGCGTTGCTGATCGGCAGCTGCCAGGGGCTCCTTTTGCACACCGCTGCGCACCATCGCCCAGTAACGATCACCCAGATCGGTGGCCCACAGGCCCTCGAGGGCCGGTTCTGGGGCCCGTTGGATCAGGTCGGCCAGTTGACTGCGCAGCTGCAACAGCTCCTGGAGGATTTCCCGATCCTCAGGATCGATGTAATACAGATTGGAAAGTCCCAGGATGCGGTTGAGCTGAATGCGATTGCCCACCAACGCTTCGAGGCTGGGGGGAAACACCCCGAAATCCGGAGCCGCCGCGACGGGTGCTGGTGAGGCCTGGGGCACGCCAGCGGGGGGAGCAGTGGAGCTGGCGTAGAGCTCCTGGTAGGCGGTTGCCAGCCAAGCCGGCAGCTGCTGCTCCGGGTTGGCCACCTGCATCAGGCCAGGGGGGGAATAGAGAAACACGGCCAACAGCAGTTGGGGTGCCAGCGGCTGCTGTACCCCCCCCTGGAGCAACCGCTGATTGATGGCATCGCGCAGGGCCACCTGCTGTGGCGTGAACGAGCTGGCGGGCTGCAGCTGGCGAATGTGCTGTCGCGTGGCTTCGCCAAAGGGACCAGCCCACAGGCTGGGGAGTTGATCCAGCGGAGCCGCCAGCCAAAAACGGGCCAATGCATCTCTTTGACCCTCGATTCCCATGGCGGAAAGCGACCAGGGCTGTTGAGGAAGATCCACCACTCACGTTTGACGGGTGGTGTCGAGATTACCGCGGCCGCCAGTGATTGCGGAATTCCAGCCAGGCCAAGCGGGCGGTGAGCCCAGCCAAGACGGCCCCCATCAGCAAGGGAGCCAACATCACCTGGGCAATCCACGCCTGGCCGTTCAGCAGCAGCCAAAGCAACGAAGCCAGATAGGGCACAGCGCAAAGGGCTGGGAACAACCATTGGCGCCAACGGCTGCGGATCAGCCAATGGCGCAGGAGTGGGCGATGCATAGCTCCACAATGGCAGCCATGCGCATTTTGGTCGTAACCAATCTCTACCCGCCGCAGGAGTTGGGGGGTTATGGACGCAGTCTTGCGGATTTTGTTTGGGGCCTGCAGCAGAGGGGCCACACGATCACGGTGTTGACCAGCGATGCCCCCTACCTGGGCACCGGTGGACCGGGCCCCAGCGGGGAAGGGGTGCGGCGCGACCTCAAGCTCAAGGGAAGTTTTGAGGGGGGGGTGAGCCTGCTGGAGGATCCGCAGCTCTGCCAAGCGCTGGATCATCACAACAATCAGACGCTGCAACGGCAGCTGTTGGCGGAGCCTTACGGGGGGGTGCTTCTCGGCAACATCGATCTGCTGGGCCCCGAACTGCTGCCGGCCTTGCTGGCCTCCAACCTGCCGGTGCTGCACCACGTGGGCTTCATGGCGCCGCCCTTCACCCCGCAACAGTGGCCCGTGGCGAATCACTACACGCTTGTGGCGGCCAGTCGGGCGGTGCGAACGTCACTGCAGCAGGCGGGGCTACCGGTGGCCCATGCACCCGTGGTGTACCCGGGGGCACGGGTTGAACTGTTTGAGCCAAGGGCCTGGAGCAGCATCCACGGCAGTGGGCTGGGCAGCGCCTCCCAGCCGCTCAAACTTTGCTTCGCGGGGCTGCTGATGGGGAGCAAGGGGGCCCACACCCTGGTGGAGGCGGCCGCCAGGCTGCGGGCGGCAGGCTTCTCCATCCAGGTGAACCTGGCGGGCCAGGATTTTCAAGCGGGCTACTGGGAGCAACTGCAGAGGTTGGCGGCCAGGGCCCAGCTGGAGGGCCTGGTGCGGTGGGTGGGGCCCCTGCAACGACCGCAGCTGGCGCGCTTCTTTCAGCTGCATCACGTGGGTGTTTTCCCCTCGATCTATCCGGAAGCCTTTGGGATCGTGGGTGCAGAAATGCTGGCCAGCGGCCTGGGGCTGGTGAGCAGTGGCGTAGGGGGAGCCGCTGAGCTCCTGGAGCATGACATCAGCGGATTGCGGTTCGAGGCCGGCAACGCCACCAGCCTGGCTCAGCAACTGAGCCGTTTGATGCAGGAACCGGGCTTGCTGGCCAAGCTCCGAGCTGCGGGCCTACAACGGGTCCACCGGGACTTCAACGTGGCACACAGCTGCCGCCAACTGGAGGATTTGTGGCAGTTCAAACCGGGCTGATGGGGTTGACCTGCTCAATCACCGCTGCCAACTCGGGCAACACCACCCGTTGATCCCAGGACAACGCCATGGTTCGGGCCGCAGCGCCGAGACGGTGGCGCCGCTCTGAATCGGCCAACAGGACCAGCACCTGGGCCGCCAGGGCAGCGGAATCGTCCATCGGCACCAATAGGCCCTCCACGCCATCGCGGATCACCTCCTCCACCGGCATGCCGCGGCTGCCCACAATGCAACAACCACAGGCCATCGCCTCCAGCAGGCTCCAACCCAGCACAAAGGGGTAGCTCAGATACACGTGCACCCAGCTGGCCTGCAGCAAAGCCATCAGCGACGGATGGGGAATGCGGCCCAGGAAGTGGATGCGCTCAAGATCGAGCTGGCCTTCCAACTCCTGAAGCATCTGCTGCCGGAGTGGTTGATCGCCAGGATGGGCGCCGCCATAGCCCATGCCACTGTCGCCAACCACCACCACCCGCACCTGGGGGTGCTGACGCTGAATCACCGGCAGGGCCCGCATGAAGGTGTCGAACCCCCGAAGGCGTTCAAGATTGCGATTCACAAAAGTGAGGGTGGGCGTCTCGCGGTTGATGGTGATCCCCCGAACCACATAGCTCACCTGGGGATTGGGGCAAGCCACCTGGGTGTCGATCCCTTCATGGATCACGTGCAGGCGCGGCCCCTGAAACTCAGCGGGCAGGCTATTGGCCTGGTGCCAGGTAGGCAGAACCCAGGCGCTGGCCATCGCGAGGGCAGCCCGGGTCAGGCTGTTGCGGCCCAGCTGCTCCAGTTGAGAGTCCAGACCCGCGGGCGGCTTCAGGGGGTCAACCCCGTAACCGCCATGCTCCGGCAACACCCAAAGCTCCGGCCAGAGCACCTGGGGCACCTCAGGCCACACCTCGCGCAGGCCCAAGCTTTCCCCCCAGCCAGAGTGCACACAGATGCGGTCGGGGCGCCATCCCTCCTGGGCCAATTGGTGGCAGAGACGTGCCACACGATCCGCACGCGCCAAGGCCTCATGGGCAATCTGGGCGCTGAAGCTCAGCCCCTGAGGGGGCTTGGCCGGCTCCGCATAACGGAGAATGCGGCAGGGCAGATCAATCGGCCGGGGGTGGGAGCAGATGGCCACCAGCTCATGGCCCCGCTGCAGCAGATAGGGGGCAAGTTGGCGAAACTGACCCGGAAAATTCTGATGGATCAGCAGGAGCCGCACGGGAAGGCTTGATGGTGTCATTGCATTCTCCCTGGCCCCTGTTCTGCGATGACCTGGCCCTGGCCCAGCGGTGGGTGTTGCACGGCTGGAGCCGCCTAGATCGCCTGCCCTTTGATTGGGCGATGGTGGGCCTGAGCGTGGGCCTGGTGGAAGAAAGCAAGGGCCTGCTGCGGGAGCAGCCCTGCCGCCTGCCCTACCCCCTGGATCGCCAACTGGCCTTTCGCCTGGCGCGGGGTGCCGGCAGCGCCAATCCCTATCTCGCTCTGATCCCCGAAGCGGCAGCTGAAGCCGACCAGCGCTTTCTTGCAACCATCCAGGCCAACGGCGCAGCGCTGCCGGTGGAGCTGGTGGGTGGCATCGGCGACCACCTGGAGCTGCTCAGCCTGGTGCTGCCCTGGGCCAGGGCGCATGGGCAGCCCTTGCTGCTGTTGATGTCACGCCAGCGCCAACGGCAACTGGCACGGCTGCTGAGCGGCTGGCCCAACGTGCGGCTTGGTGATCCCCCAGTGGATTGGAATGCGGTGATACAAGCTCTGAATCTGCGCAGCTTGCTCTACGGAAGCGGTGAGGCCCAATTCCAGGCTTGGGTGACGGCCCCTGCAGCTGATGCGAAGGACGAATTGATCTGTTGCTGGCGTGCGCAGGGTGCCGATGCCCCCCATTCGGCCTGGTGCCGCTCGGTGCCTTGGCATCTGGTGGCATCGTTCTACCGGCGGTTGATCGGCGGCGGCCGGCCGGCGGAATCCATCGTGGATCTGAGCCACTGGCTGCCGTGGGAAGCGGAGGGCCTGCGAAACCTGGGGATCCAGCTGCTCAACCCCGCCGATGGCGATGTGTTGGCCCTGGCGGAGCACATCCACGGAGCCCAGGTGCTCACCATCGACACCGCCCTGGCCCATCTCTGTGCGGCTATGGGGCAGCGTGCCACGGTGCTGCTGCCCCGCTTCTGTGATGAACGCTGGATGGAACTGCACAGACCACACCATTGCTACGGGCAGGCGCTGGGGCTGCATCGTCAGCCCCGCTATGCCGACTGGGCCCCGGTGCTCGAAGCGCTTCCAATCAACTGATGGAAGCTGGTGCCCCAATGCTGCACCTCGAGCCAGCTGGCATGGCTGAAGGCGGGCTTGTAAAGCTGAAACACCTTGGCAATGCCCAAGGTGGCCGCACTCTCCAGGGGTGACACAAAGCCGCAGTCGCCGTCTTGCCAGCAGGGGTGCGCCACCCAACGCCGCAGCTGCTCTGCGGAAAGCACGAAACAACCGGCATGGGGGTTGGCCGGGCTGTCGAACACCGCCTCACCCCCCGGCAACTGGGCCACCACCGTTGGGGCCGGCACAGGGATCAACTGGTGCAATTCACGGGATTGGATGGGGCCATCGATGAAGAAGCGATCCACCTGATGGGGGCCTGGAGCCAACTCCACCCGCTGCGGCAGCAACAGCGCATCGGCCCCCATCAGGCCCTGGAACCAAAGGATTTTGTGGAAAAACAGCGGATCATGGATGACCAGATCATCTTCGAAATAGGCGTAAAAGTCGTACCCCTGATCGAGCTGGCTGGCGAGAAAGCGCTGGGCCTCAAAGCCAAGCTGCAACCCATCGGAGGGCTTGGTGATCACCTCCTCGGCCAGGGCGCGATAGGCGGGATCGAGTCGATCGAGAACGGTGTGTTCCCCATCGGTGATCCAACGCACATCAATCTGGTGGCGGAGGGCCTCATTGGCTGGCAGCACCGCGCGCTCGGCCATGTGCAGCATGCTCTGGCCCAGGCCGATGCGCCTGAGGGCCAAGAGTTGGCTCTGCAGTGCCTGAAGCCGAGGCTCCGGCTGGGGCCGCAACGATTGGTGCCGGCCATCTCCCTCGGGATTCCAGTAGTGAACGCTGGCCAGCAGGATGCGCATCAGGGCACACCGAATTTGCCCAGATTCCCATGGAACACAGCTCGGCCGTCATCACGGTGCAGTGGGGGTATGGGGAAGGGGTCAGCCTGCGGCTGCCCGCCGATGCCACCGGGCTGGGGGCCCGTCTACCCGCGCTGCAGGGTTTTGCCGAGCGGGCCGTTCAGTGGTTGCGGACAGAGGGTCAATGGCACGGCCAATTCGCGCTGCAGGTGCACGATGAGGCCCCAGCCATGCGCTGCTTCCGCTTTGATGCGCCCGTTGAAGACGATGGGGGAGGGCCTCTGATACCCGACCCCTACGCGCTGATCACACAGGGATTTGCTGCAGTACGGCAGAACTTCCAACAGCAAATGCTGCCGCCCTGGCGGGAACGGCTACCGATGGCCATCTGGCGCGGGTCGAGCACGGGCATCCAAGCCCTCGGCCCTGGCAATCTGGCCCACAATCGCCGTTATCAACTGTGCCGGCTCAGCCAACGGCTGCCCCAGCTGTTGGATGCCCGCTTCACGGCGGTGGTGCAAGCTGCCACCCCTGGCGCACGCAACGCGTTGCTGCGGCTTCTGCGGCTGGAGGGCCACCTGGCACCGCGGCTGGATCCCATGCACCTCGCCCTGCACCGATGGTTGATCGAGATTGATGGCAACGTGAACTCATGGGGCCTGCTGTGGAAGCTGCTGAGCGGCAGCTGCATCCTGCGGGTGAACAGCCACCGAAGGCAGTAGAATCACTATGGGCTGTAGCCCTCGGTGCATCTGGTGCCGGTGGCCGCCGACCTGAGCGATCTGGAGGAGAAACTGCGCTGGTGCCAGGCCGAGCCGCAGACATGCGCAGCGATCGCCGCCGCCGGACAACGGCTTGGTCTCGAAGTGGTGGCCGATCTGGAGC
>VGPQ01000051.1 GCA_016882555.1 Cyanobacteria bacterium M_surface_7_m2_040 | reverse complement strand
GAATTCATCGGCTTCGTCGGGGTTTTCAGCGGCGGTGCGGCACTCCCAGACGATGTTGATCACCAACGCCACCAGCAAGGCCAACCCCGCCTGCCAGTAGACCCGTCCACCGGCGGCCATGCCCCAGACGGTCATGGAAATGGCCAGCAGCAGCGGCACATCGCGGCGCACCAGCCGGCTGCGGACCCTGAGGGGCATCACCAGCGCGCTGAGGCCCAGCACCACCAGCACATTGAAGATGTTGCTGCCAACGATGTTGGAGATGGCGATGCCGTCGTTGTCCTGGACGGTCGAAATCATGCTGACGAACAGCTCAGGCGCGCTGGTGCCGAGCGACACCAGGGTCAAGCCGATGACGATCTGAGGGATCCCCAGGCGCAGCGAGATGGCCACCGAACCTGCCACGAAGAATTCGCCGCCACCAAACAGCAGCAGAATGCCGACGATGATTTCAAGCAGACTGGGCAGAAAGGGCATGGCGCAGGGATGCGTTCGAGCTCTGCTCAGAAGGCTCATCACCCTCCGTGCCAAGCCAAGGTATCAAGGCCGTCGACTGGCCGGTCCCTGACCACACCATCCCGACAGCGCACCATCGCCAAGGTCAGGGATCCTTCAGGAGGAGTGGGGCCTTACAACGCCCCCAAGATCCCTTTGCAGCACACCCAACAGACAACGCCCCTTGATCAGGGAAACGGATTCAGACGGCCGATTCAATCAACTGATTTTGAACCACTCAATTCAGCGCTGATCTTTGCTTTGCGAAACATCGAGACCATAGGCATTTTTTCGCTTCAAATAATCATCCAGCGCTTCAAGCACAACTGCGCCGAATGACTTTCCCTCCAGGATTACAAGCAAGCGCAGCGCTCGATGCATGTCATCGGCCACCGAAATCGTGATCCTCCTCATTGAGCCGCAGCCGATTTGAGCCAAAGAGTAGACCTTAACACCAGAATCTTGCACTCGAACGGCGATACTGCTTAAGCAGGAAAGCAGATTTGCAGCATTGATGCCGGGCCACTGTTATGGCATTACGCCCGGCCATTCAACGTGCAAAATGCCATGCTGAAGTTGCATCATAACGACTGATATCTGAATGCTGCAAAGCCTCCCCTAAGCCCTCAGGCCTTCAGCCGATTGGCGCAGCACACGGTGATGGCCATAATCCGGATCAAGCCAACAGCGCGGCAGCTGTTCACCCGATGGAAAGCGCAGTTCGCATTTCAAAAAAGCCTGCGGATCCTGAATTTCTTCGCCAGCGTGAAAGCGGCCTTCAACTGTGTTAACGAACGGATCGAGCAGCGCCTCAAGACTCTTGATGTGCACGAGGCTGCCATCAGGGCTGTATGTCAGGAACATCGCGGCTGAATAGGTGGTGCTGACACCCCAATCTCTCCGCCCCTCAACTCCCTGAAGTCGCCCTGACGCAGCACCGCAGGCCTTGCGCTGCAAACAACAGCACAGCACCTTGCCAGTGGGCCCAACGGGCTGCCACTGCAGCATCAACGGGCCTGGACCACCGGGATCTGGGCCAGGCAGGTGGTGGCAGCCCGCGACAGCCGTGAGCGGCGCATGGTCCAGGCGGGCCGCAGACCGCAGGCTGCCCACTGCACGGCACCGCGGCCGAAGCGGCGGTTGAGCGCGTCGATCACCGCCATCAGCCGCTCACGGCGCTGCTGCTGCTCCAGCGGCAACGGCAGCAGCAGGTGGTGCTGCAGCAGGTCCTCGCTCTGCAGCTGCTGCAGCAGCACGCCGGCCTTCTGCAGCGGCTTGCGCGGGCGAAACAGCCGCTCGGCCAGGGGCAGGGCCGCCGCCAGCAGCACGGCGGTGTCGTTGCTGGCCAGCGGCAGCACCACCGTGGCGGCCTGGCTGTACAGGCTGGTGCCGTTGAAGGGGCTGCTGCGCACAAACACGGTGATCGCCCCGGCCCGCTGCCCTTGCTGGCGTAGCTTCTCGGCAGCCCGCACCAGATAGGTGGCCACCGCCTGGCGCAACGCCTCGAGGCTCTCGACCGGCTGGCTGAAACTGCGGCTCACGCAGGTTTCCTGCTTGGGCGGCGCCACACGCACCAGCGGCAGACAGGCCTGCCCCCGCAGCTCCTGCTGCAGCCGCAGACCCACCACGCCGCACTTGCGCTGCAGCTCGCCGCTGGGCATGTCGCGCAGGGCGCGGGCGTCGGCCACCCCCCGCAAGCGGCACCAGCGGGCCAGGCGGCGACCGATGCCCCACACGTCTTCGATGGCGATGCGCGCCAGCAGGGCGTCAGCGTCGGGTTCCACCGCCAGATCCAGCACGCCGGCGCGCGCCGGATCCGCCTTGGCAGCCCGATTGGCAATCTTGGCCAGCACCTTGGTGCCGGCGATGCCCACGGCCACTGGTAGCCCCAGATGGCAGAGCACCTCGCGCCGCAACGCCCGCCCCCAGGCGCTGAGATCGCCAGTGACGGGGCGGTGCAACACACCGAAAGCCTCGTCAATCGAATACACCTCCAGCTCCTCCAGCCAGCGCTCCAGGGTGGTCATCAGCCGCTGGCTCATGTCGGCATACAGGGCGTAGTTGGAACTGCGCACCACCACGCCGTGGCGCTCGAGCTGCTGGCGCACCTTGAAGTAGGGAACGCCCATGGCGATGCCCAGGGCGCGGGCCTCGGCACTGCGCGACACGATGCAGCCATCGTTGTTGGAGAGCACCACCAACGGCCGGCCCACCACAGCCGGATCCACCACCGCCTCGCAGGAGGCGTAGAAGTTGTTGCCATCGATCAGCACCGTCGCCAGGGCCATGGCTGCTCAGCAGCGGCGGATCACATGGCGCACCACCCCCAGCAACCGGTGATCACCCTGGGGATCGAGCGGCAACAGCGGATAGGCCGGATGGGCGGCCGCCAGCGCCAACTGGCCGCGCCAGCGCACCAGCCGCTTGACCGTGAAGCCATCGCCGAGGCGCGCCACCACCACCTGGCCGGGCCGGGGCTCCAGACCGCAGTCGACCAGCAGCAGATCGCCATGGTCGATGCCGGCCCCCTGCATCGACGGCCCGCTCACCCGCAGCAGCAGCGTGGCGGCCGGATCCCGCACCAGCAGAGCCGCCAGATCAACGCCGCCTGGATCAGCCTTCACCGCTTCAGCCAGCGGCAGATCAGGTGGCAGATCAGGCGGCAAGTTCAGTGGCACGCCCAGCACCAGCCCGAAGAGCTTCAAGAGTAGTTCATTTGAACCAATGGCCGAGGCTGACGCGGGCCGCTGCCGGCGGCAGGCTGGTGCAGAGCCTCCGCCCCGACGCAACGATGCCCAGCGCAGCGCTGACCCGCCCTCTGAATGCAGCCACGACGGCCCTGCTGGCCGGCCTGATCGCCGCGGCGACAGCACTGGCCGGCCCCGGCGACGCCCGGGCCGCCGAGCCCATTGGGGCCAACTACCTGTGCAAAGGCACCTTTGACGCCACGGAGGTGCGTGCGCTCTTCTTCAACAACCCTCCCAGCGAAGTGATTCTGCTCACGGGCACGGAAGGGGCTTCACGACTGCTGCAACAGCGCTCAGGCAGTGGCGCCCGCTATGCCGACGGCGACGAGGTGTTCTGGATCAAGGGAGACCGGGCCAGCTGGCAACGGGGCAAGGCACGGGCGCTGGACTGCGAAGTGCGGCCGACCCCCGCGCGTTGAAGCGGGGCCAGGCCAGAACAATGGCGTCTGCTCAAGGGAATCAGCTCAGGGGGTCAGTTCAGACTCCCCGGGGCCCACTCGGTGATCAGCCGCTCGAGCTTCACCAGCTGATAGCGGGTGTGCTCACTGGGGTGGTGCTCATAACGCAGGCGCGACTCCCGCAGCTGAGCCTCGAGAGCATTCAGAACAGGATGGTTGTCATTCACAAGCGCACTGCGCTGGGATGCCTCAAATCTTAAGCGAAAGCGAAGAAGGCCGCGCTGGTCCTGTCTGGGATTGGTAACGGTTGCGACCGGAACCGGGCAAACTCGCATCAATCGTCACCATGGCCATGGTCCGTCGAGCCTCCCGCCCAGCAGCCCGCCAAGGCGCCGGCAACGGTGAACCCTCACCCGTGGTGATCAAGCTGCAGATCGCCGGGGCCGTGTTCGTGCCGATGCTGCTGCTGGGCCTGTGGCTGCGCAGCCAGGGCTTCTGGTGAGGTGATGCACCGCATGGATCACCACCCCCCAGATCAACAGGTGGGGGTCCCCGCCATCAAGGGGCAACGGCACGACCTGCGGGTCATCAGCCACCAGCCGCCAACGGGGTGAGCAACCCTCAAGCCGGCGCAGCAGCAGCTGACCGCCATGCACCACCACCACCGTGGAACCGCGGCGGGGCGCCACGCTGCGATCAACCACCAGCAGATCGCCATCGGCGATGCCCGAGGCGGCCATGGCGTCCCCTTGCACGCGCAGGAAAAAGGTGGAACTGGGATGGGGCACCAGCTCCACATTGAGATCGATCGTGGCCTCCACATAGTCGGCCGCGGGACTGGGGAAGCCCGCCGCCACCGTCTCCAGCGCCAGGGGCAGCAGCACCGGCGGCAGCAGCACCGGCGCCGCCGACACCGCAGGGGGCCCCAGCAGCTCCAGATCCGAACATGCAGCCGCTGCTGGAACAGGCGTCTCCAGAACAGCCCTCGCTGGAACAGCCATCACAGGAGCAGTCAATCCAGGCAAATAGTACACCTGTTCGCCCTGGCGAATGCCCGCTCCGGCTCAGCCATGGCGCGGCTCCTGACCCGGCACCACCAACGGCCGGCGGTGGGGCAGGCTGCCGAAGTGCTCGCGGGCCAGGGCCAGCAGCTGGGCCTCGGTGAGCACCGAGGTGTCGACGGTCTCGCTGGCCTCCAGGCGCTGCAGCAAGGCGGGGTGTCGGGTCTTGAGATGGCGCAGCAGCAGCGTGCGCAGGTCGCTCTGGCCATGGCCATGGCCGAGCAGCAGCACCGCATCCGCCCCCTGCAGAGCGTGGGCAATCTGCTCGAGGTAGGTGTGGTCAAGGGGAGCCCGCTGGCCGGCGATGTCGCGGTCATGGCGATGGCTGAGGTTCTCGCCGCTGCCCCAGAGACCATGGGGGTGCAGCACAGCCCGGTCCACGCTCTCGCCGTCGAAGCGAAACAGGCGGGTCTGGTGGTGATCGAGCACCAGCACCAGCCGCAGCGCCTGATCGCCGCGCGGAGCATCGCGCAGCGGTTGCGGATGGTCGGGGGTGATCCCGGCCTCAGCAAGCAGATGGCGCAGGCGCTGAATCGCCTCGGGGGCAAGATCCCCCTGCTGCAATCCGCCGCCACCGGCGTGGATCCAGGTGAGCGGTCCTTCGGGGAAACGGACCTCCAGCCGGCTCCCCTGCCGCTGCAAGCTGGCGCCAAGGGCGAGCAGCAGCGCTTCGAGTTCGGCCAGACGCAGGCCATGGGGCAGCGGATGGCTCCACAGCAGCGCCAGGGTGCGCTGGTGTTGACGACTGAGTTCAGGCATCGCCCGGCGGAACAGCACGACTGCCGGGATGCTGACGAGGAAACCCGGCCCTGGCGCCATCGCGGAGCCAGTCCGCCCAAGCACAGAACAGGCATCGATACCTATGGTCAGCGGCTCGAGCGCTGTGGAGACTGAAAGCAAGAACCCGGAGGTCCAGCAATGGAAGACACTCCACCCCGTCAGGCGTCAGGAGTGCGCTGACCGCAGGCCCCTGCTCCAACAGTCTGGTCCTGATCTGCGGCTCCCCGGCCCCATGGGCCACCCGATGCATCGCCGCAGGTGCCCCCGGGTTTGCGGGAACCGATCCTTGGACACCATGGCCCCAGGTGCCGCCCTGAGCAGCTCCGACCCATCAATCAAAGGCTCAGCAACAACACTGAGCGAGAACGAAGCACTTTTCGACGCACCATTGCGCGGTGAACACCTGTCTGCGGCCAAGCCGCGGCATGCCCCCCGCTGAGGCCCGTTTGGCCATCGCGTCAGATCGCTGGTTTGCTTCAGCCTTTTCGAACTTGTCGAGGTTCAAAACCCTCGAAACCCATCGTTCTCCATCCGGAGGTTCTGATCCAGTTCTGATCTAGTTCTGATTCACATCTGAATTCGCATCTGAATTCGCCTTCGAATTCACACGTTCGAATTCACGTCTCATTCACCAACCGGGTCCGGGGCCACAGGCGCCGGACCTTTTGTTGTGCTGGCAGCGTGGGGTGCCGGCGCGCCGGCGTGCAGGCATGCAGCCTCATGCAGAAGGTTCTGCGTCACCGCAACCGCGCTGCAGCAGGTCACGGCGCAGCGCCTGCAGCGCGTCGGAGGACGGTGATTGCGGGGCGTAGAGCAGGGTCCAGGCGAGCGGCACATCCCCACTGGTCAGGGCCGTGTGCACCGCCGCCAGCCAGGCGTCACCGCTGCGGCCGAGGGTGCTGATCAGGGTCGCCGTCGCCTTGAGGCGGGCCCCATCACCGGCACGCAGGCGCACATGGGCATAGGCGTCATCGGCCGCACCCACGGGTTGCAGGCGCAGCACCACCTCCTGATCGGGCTTCAACGGTGGCAGCGGCCAGGGGAGGGGACGCTCCAGCGCCCCCGAGGCAGGTGCTTGGCTGCTCCACAGCAGGTGGCCCTCGGCGCTCTCGATGCGCACCTGCCGCAATGGTTCAACGACCAGCAGCACGGGCGTGGCCGTGGGCAATTCACCCACGGCTTCGCCCTCATCGACCGCCTCGACCCGCGGCACCAGCACGCAGACCTCGACCGGCTCAGCCTGCCGCACCCGGGCCGGCGCCGGCAACGGCGTCAGGCCGAGCAGAAGCAGCGGCAGCAGCCAGCGCCTCAGCATCAGCAGCACGGCACATCACCGGCCGTGTTCACCGCAGCGGTTTGGAAGGGCAGCCCACCCCCGCAGCCGGCAAACAGGCCGAAATGACGCGCCGCATCGCCCTCAAAGGCGAAATGGGGGGCCAAGCGGGACTGGCTCAGCATCCGGTAGGTGTTGCCACAGACCGGCACACAGCGACCAGTCTCAAAGTGATGGTGATCATCCAGATCAAAACCATGGGGCTGACCGGGCACCGTGCCGAGATACCGCACCGCCTGGCCATGGTCTTCGCAGGCATCCTCCAGTTCAGGGATCTGGAACAGGCGGTAGGTCGCTGAAAAGAACCGCGTGGCACCGGTGCGTGCGGCCAGCTCGGGGTCGCTGATGGCCAGGGGCCGACTGCTCACCAGGCGCGGATCGGCAAAACCGCTCTGCCTGGCCATGCGCAGGAAATCATTCCAATAGAGGGCGCCGCTGAGGCACTCGCCATAAAGCACCGGGTCGTCGCGCAGCGAGGCATCGATGCGGCGATCGGCGTAGACATCAGCAAAATGAAACTCGCCGCCGGGTTTGAGCAGGCGCCTCACCCCCTCCAGCACAGCCCCCTTGTCGGTGGCCAGGTTGACCACGCAGTTGGAGACCACCACATCAAAGCTGGCGGGTTCGAGATCGAGCTGGTCAAGCTGCTCGATCAGCCCCTCAAGAAACTGCACGTTGGCGTAGCCGAACTGCTCGGCATGCCAACCCTGATGGCCCCGGGCCACGGCCAGTTGCTCAGGGGTCATGTCGACCCCCACCACGGCACCGCTCGCTCCCACCAACTGGGCCAGCAGGTAGACATCGCGGCCACTGCCGCAGCCCAGATCGAGCACCCGCGCCCCGTCGAGCAGGGCCGGCGCCACCAGCCCGCAGCCGTAATAGCGGGCGCTCACCTCCGGGTGAATGCGGGCCAGCAGGGGTTTCAGGGCCGCGGGCACGCTGCTGGCATCGCAGCAGGCCGTGGTGCGCAGGTCGGCGCTGCTGCTCAAGGTGGTGCCGTAGTACTGCCTGACGCCCTGCTGCAGGGCCTCGGCGCTGGCTGCGCTCATGGGAGGGGCTGATCTGTTCCCAGGATGCCGGCTCAGCGGGCCGCTGGCGCGGCGGGTGCCTGGCGCCCAGCCATCAACGCAGGGATCCGCCGCAGCTCGATCCGCTGCCGGCGGTGCAGCCGAAGCAATGGGCAGCCACCGCAATCGGCGCCGCGGCCAGATCCTGCTGCAGCAGATCCTGCAGCTGCAGCGGCCGCCATGGCTGACCGGGTTCCCCCGCAGCCGCG
>VGPQ01000050.1 GCA_016882555.1 Cyanobacteria bacterium M_surface_7_m2_040 | reverse complement strand
CTGTACGAGCAGGCTGGAGAAGTGCAGCTGGCCGCCGAACTGAAACGCACCAGCGAACAACTCCAGGAACCGGCCAAGGGTCCGAAGGGCGGCGGCAATGGCAAGGGCATGGAAGCCGTCGGTGGCGCGGTGGCTGCGTTCAAGGTGTTGGCCCCGATCGCCGTCAAGGCCTTCATGCCCCTGCCCTTCTGAGCCCGGCGGGCAGCACACGGCGCCAACCGATCCCCATCGCGCTGCCGTACGGCTGCACCGGGCCCGCGTCGATCTGCAGGGTCAGCAGATCGGGCCGGCCCGAGCGCAAGCGCAACCCCTGGCGCACCTTTATCGAACGCTCCTGGCCGCGCTCCAGCAAACCCATGAACAGCACCTCTCGGGTGCTCAGGTCTTGTACCTCCACCCAGCTGGTGCCCTGGGCACGCAAGACCAGGGTGCTTGGTGCGGCCACTGGCGCTGAGCGCTGCTGGGCGGGATTGTCACGGCGAAGCGATTGGCTCTGGGGGTGATGCCACCAACGCGTCGCACCCCAGGCGAGCAGCCCCACCCCCACCGAGGCCGAAACCACCCGAACAACCTGGCGATTGGGCGGCCAGTGCCACTGGAGATGGGGCGGGCGGACCCAAGGCCAGACCCTGACGGATCGCGCCCGAGCCGGCGGGAGTGACGCACACTCACGCCTGAGCAACAACTGTTGGGCGATCAACTGGCGGTTGCTCTCCACCACCGCCGCCACACCCTGACGAAACTTGGCCTCAAAAATCTCAGGCAGCTCGTCGACCGCTTGCTCAAGCGCAGCGAGTTCGGCCCGCGCTGAGGCCAATTGATGATCGATTGAGTCTGCAGCGGGCGGACTCTCGTCGTCAGCTGGAGAGGCCATGGCCGCACACAATCGAATCCGAGGAGAGGGGCTTAATTGGCAGACTGTCCCAAAAAGTCACGGCTTTGCTGCGACCCAGGCTGATAGCCATAGCCATACGCCCCACCCACTTCGTCGTTGATGATTTTCGGGGTCACCATGATCACGAGTTCACGCTTGTCGCGCTGACTACCTGATGCGCGGAAAAATTGACCAACGAATGGAATGTCGCCCAGAATTGGCCATTTTCTTACAACTTGTCGATCAAAGTCTGATATGACCCCGGTCAGAATTAAGGTCTGGCCGTCGCGCACCCGCAAAACACCTGAATCAAGTCTCCTAATCCTCAAAATACTTATGGGCGGACAACCAGCGCCTGTAGGCAATAATGACTCAACCGCAGAAATGCTCGGCGACAACGCAAAAGTAACAAAACCATTGTCATCAATTTTCTCAATTCTAGCCCCAAGAACAAGACCAGATGTTGTCAATTGGTCAATGCTACAGGTAGTAGGTCCTCCTCCAGAAGCAACATTAACACTTACCTTTGTTGGCACATTAACACCCACACGCACAACGCCTTCATTGGCACGCCTACGACCAATAGGCGAATCAATTGAGTAATCATCCAACCCCCCACCTCCAGCCGCAGAAGATGTTCCCGGCTCGCGCAGGAGAGAGGAATTTTCTTGCAAAATCAACGTTGGGCTAGCCACAACCTTTGTCGTTGAAGCAAGAATTGTAGATTGCAAAAAATCACTGAAAGAATTATTAGGAAAGCCAGCGCCAGGGTTGGGCAGAGCCGGGTTTGCGCTTGGCGCGATTGCAGGATTTGTAGCAGTTGCAGGAGCCCCGGCATTTGGAACAAAGTTTGAGCCAGGAGCAGGTGAAATATTAAGCCCGCTCGGATTAAAAGTAGTGCCAGGAGTCAACTGAGCGGTAGCTGGCAAGTTATTACCAAATGCGCCTAGCAAATTTCCGCTATCGTTAACAATAAATGTATTGCCCCAGCGGGCGGCGAAACTATTATTTACATTGAAATCATTATTCAAATTGACGTCCAATATTTTCACAGACAACGCTACTTGGCGCTGCCTGAGATCCAGCTGCCTAAGGTACTGTTCAGCGATGCCAACCACAGCCGCGTCGCCCACAAGGGTGATTGTGCCGAGCCGGTTGTCGGTTGTCGCCCCAAGACCAAGCAAAGGCCCTCGGCTGGCCCCGTAGGATTCTACTGTTGTCTGGCTGGTCGACTGCGTGGTCGACGCATTCGGACTGCCAGACACTGCATTGTTTTGACTCACACCCTGTGTCACCGCGGTGGTGATGGTGTTGGTCTTGGTCACGGTGGCACCAAGGTTGGCCAGGTAATCCGCTGCGGCGTCAGGGCTCACCTGGTTGAGGCGATAAACCTTCGACAAGCGGGAGCCAAAGCCTTTGGAACCCACATTCAATCCTGCAATCAGCAGGTTGCCTTCAAGCTTGGCGGTCAGACCTGAAGCCAGCAACACGGCATTGATCGCACGGGCGTAGTTCTCATTCACAAACGCGATGCTGACGCCCCTGACCGGTGCCGGGGCAGCGGCAGGGGATCCCATCTGCGGCGAGGAGCCAGGACTAGATGGCACTGCAGCTGACAGAGCCGACTGCTCATCCACATACACAAAGCCGTAGCCACCCATCTGAGCCAGGGCCATCAAGGCATCCTTGGCGGGGGCATTGCGCAGGGTCATCGTGACCCGAGGGCCACGCACATTCACGTAGCTGGTGTTGCGCAACACCATCGTGCCCACGGCCATATCCCCCACCGGGGGGGCCACGGCGCGCGGCTGCAGTGGCGGGGCATAGGTGGACTGGGGCACCGCACCCGGCTGGGTGAGATTGGGGCGCAGGCTCTGCAGCGCTGCCTGGGGCACCGCAGGGAAAGTCAGAATCATGTTCTGACCATCGGCACTCACCACAGGCCGATTCAGCGGCAAGCCCGACGTGGGGGTGACATCCACCTGGTAGCTGGTGCCCGAGCCCGTGAGGGTCACCTGCTGCAGGCCCGCTTCGGGGATCGACAAGCGCTGGGGGCCCAACCGCAGACCGTTGGGCGTGGTGGTGGTGAGCTGCCCCTGCCAGCCACTGCTGCTGGCAGCCTGCACCAGCTGGGGGCCAGGGCCGGTGCCCTCGATCACCAGCTCGACAGCATCGGCCAGGCGGCGCACCTTGAGCTGAACCGAGCCAGCGGCCTTGGCGTTGGCCGCTGCAGGCATTGGGGCGGAGGGCTCGGTGCTGGCACGTGGCGCAGCGGCTCCATCTGCACCCAGGAGCCCCACTGCCCCGAGGGAGGAGATGGCCGTAACTGCGAGCAGCCGCCTGCCAAGCTTTCTGCCAACAGTCTTTGCCACGCCTGGCTCACCAGAATGCGGGCTGATCGTATCGGCAGCTGGCTGATGAGACCAGCGTTCAGTTCGAAGCTTTTGCGTTATACAACGCAATCCCAAGCTTGAGCTCAACCGGCGCAACCTGCTGAGGCGCATTCGAGGCTCCAGCGGCCCCCTGGGGCGGCCGTGTTTCCTGAAGATTGAGGTTGCTCGGCACAACCAACAACCCCAGAGACTCCATCCCCCTCATGAATGCCAACAGGTTGGGATAACGCCCTCTGGCACTGAGCAGCAGGTTGGTGCTCTTGAGACCCGCCTTTTGCAGCGGATCGTTTTGTGCAGCTGAATCGGCTTCTTTCTTGGTCGCCGCTTCCTTTTCAAGCTTGTCACGGGTGCCCTTGGCCTGCCCCTTCAGGAAATCGACCTTGTCGGCATCGGCCACAGCCAGCTCAGCCCTGGGTTCGTAGAGCTGCAGCTGCACGCCATGACGCCGGGCCTCACGGTCTGCCTGGGCCATGAAGGTGACCAGCTCACCGCTGCCGGCAATCAAGCTGATCAGCTGCTGCTGCTGCCGCTCAGCCACAAGCTGCTGGGCCGCGACCTGGGCCTGATCGGAGCGCAGCTGCGGCAAACGCTGCTCCTGAGCGCGCTTTTCTTCCACTTGACGGCCCTGAAGCTGCACCTGACTGATAAGCGGGATGGATCCAAGCGCCAGCACCAGCAGCGCCAGCACGCCGCCCGCCCCAGCCGGCACCCACAGCAGCAGGCGGGTGATCCACAGATCTGAGGCTGAGGCCTGAGACTGGGTCATCGCAAGAGCCCCTCGGCTTGCAGCCGCTGCAACCGTTGCACCATGCCCTGGGCGCCCAGCTCCCGGAGGATCTGCAACTCTGCGGCGGGAGCCAGGGGAGGCCTGAACTGGGCCGTGAGCTCAAAGCTCACCAATGTGGCAGCGACTGGAGGCACCCCAGGGGCGGGGGCTTTCTCTCCGCCGCGAGCCGCTTTGACCAGCTTGACGCTGGTCGGCACAAGCAACGGCGAACGCCCCAATTCGATCTGGAGGGCATTGATGCGGGCAAAGGCCATCGGATCGGCGGCACTGCCGGCCAGTCGCAGGCTGGTGCCTCCAGGTGCCACCTCCACGCTGGTGAGCTGCACCCCCTGGGGGACCCGGCGCTGCAGATCCCGCATCAGGGCCGATCCGGAGCGCACGTTGACCAGGCCTTGCACCAGGGCCTGGTTGGCATCATTCACGGTCTTGAGCTTGCCCCGGGCGGCGGTCAAACGGCTTTCGGCAGCCTGCACCTCGGATTCCACCAGGGCGAGGCGATCCAGCTCAGCTGTAAGGAATTGCTGCCGCACAAACAGCAGACCGGTGATCACGGCACTGCCGGCCAGCAGGGCCGCACCGATCAGCGCGCCCTTGACCACCAAGGCACGGCGAGCATGGGACTGCTGCAGGGGATCGGGCAGGCCCTGCTCGATCCGCTTTTCACGCAGCAGATCTAAGGGTGCTGTGGTCATCGCGTCTGCGCCAGCCCCTGCATCACCGCGAAATCGTAGGGAGCAAAGCTCAGTTGCTCAAGCGGCAGCTGCAAGGCCGCGGCCAGCTCGTCGTGGTGGGGGAGGCTGGCCGTGAGCCAGAGCTGCCTGAGGTTGAAGGCTGCCTCGCGGCTGCGGTAGAAGGCCACGATCTGCTGAAGCTTCTCGGCCAGCTGCGGGTCATCGGCCTCAAACAAGCGCTCATAGAGCGGCACCCCCTGCTGCCAGAGGCTGGCGCTGCAGCCTGCCCCTGCCGGGTGGAGCAGCAGGATGCCGTCACGGGGATCGGCGGCCTGCAGCTTCGGCAGCAATGCCTGGCGCAGGCACACCTGCGCGGGCAGCAAGCGCTCGAGCGGCGCACCGGCAATCTCGAACACCGCCGACCAGGCCTCCACCAGAGCCCTGGGGGCCGCCACCAACAGCGACCGCAAGGGGCGCCCCGGCAGGGGCTGCAGGTCGATGGCGGCATCAGCCAGGGCAAAGGGCAGGCCCAGATCGGGATCGATCGTGCGCAAGGCGTCGATCGGGTCGTCGGGCCAGTCGGCCAAGGGCCAGGTGATCACACGCCACTGGGCCGCCTGGGCGGGCAGGGCCACCCGCACCGCCTGGCCCATCAGTTTTTCGGTGAGCAGCAGATCGCCGACAAAATCACCAAGCTCGTCGACCAGCTCGGGCATGCCGTTCTCGAGAGCCTGGGCGGGCAACATCGACTCCCACAGGGGCCTGCTGATGGCTCCCTGGCGCAGGGCCATGCCGCGCATCACCCGGTCTTCAAAACTCAGCAGCACCGCCTCACCCAGCCACTGGGAGCGCAATGGCTGCCATGCCTTGCGAACTGTGGCTAACACCCGTGAAGGCTTCTTCAGTTAGTCGCAAGCTACCGAACTTTCGTGCAGCAGTCAGCCCTTTTGCGCCTCATTCATGCCAGGGCAAGCCACAACCCACGGCGGCACCGATGTGGGGCAATCCGTGATGGTCGAGCTGCTGCCGCAGGCCATCGAGAATCGCCGGCACCAGCTCCGGCCCCTCGTAGATCCAGCCGGTGTAGAGCTGCACCAGCGAGGCGCCGGCGCTGATCCGCTCCCAGGCGGCCTCGGGCGTATCGATGCCCCCGACGCCGATCAGCGGCAACGCCGGCCCGGCCACGGCCCGCAGCCGGCGCAGCACCTCCACCGCCCGGGCGCGCAATGGGGCACCGCTGAGGCCGCCGGCCTCCTGGGCCAGGGTGCGGCCGGTCTGGGGCAGACGCCGTTGCTCCAGCCCCAGACGGTTGAGGCTGGTGTTGACGGCGATCACCCCGGCCAGCCCCTCCTCGTAGGCCATGCGGGCGATGGCGTCGATGGCGTCGTCTTCGAGGTCGGGGGCAATCTTGACCAGCAGCGGCGGGCAGCCCGGCAGGCGCCGCAGGCGCTCCACCAGGCGTCGCAACTGCGATTCCTGCTGCAGATCGCGCAAGCCCGGCGTGTTGGGTGAGCTCACATTGATCACCGCGTAGTCGGCCAGGGGTGCCAGCAGCTGCAACGAGGCGGCGTAGTCGTCGGGGGCGAGCTCGAGGGGTGTGAGCTTCGACTTGCCCAGGTTGATGCCCAGCACCGCCGGGCGCTGGCCCGGGGCTGGCAGCCGCTGGCGCTGCAGGATGCGCAGCACGGCCTCGGCGCCGGCGTTGTTGAAGCCCATGCGGTTGAGGGCGGCCCGTTCGGCGGCCAGGCGAAACAACCGCGGCCTGGGGTTGCCGCTCTGGGCCTGCCAGGTGACCGTGCCCAGCTCGGCGAAGCCGAACCCGAAACAGTGCCAGATGCCTGCCGCCACGGCATTTTTGTCGAAGCCCGCCGCCAGGCCCAGGGGATTGGCAAAGCGGCAACCAAACAGGCTCTGCTCGAGGCGGGCATCGCTGCGCTGCAACTCCCCGGCCAGCCCGGCCAACACGCCGCTCACCCCGGGCCAGCCGCGGCGCAGCGAAGCCTGGCCCAGGGCCGCCAGAGACAGCTGGGTCAGCTGTTCGGCATCGGAGCCCTCATCGCTGCTGAGCAACGGCCCCACCAAGCGGCGATACAGCGCTCCCGTGCCCGTGCTGGCCATGCCCCGCCCTGCCGCTTCAGCCATCCCCATGCTGCGCTGCCGGCGGCGCAGCCACAAGCCGCCAACGCCCTTCGGCAAGCGGCTCCACCCACCAATCGCGCCAGCGCCAGGGGTCCTGACGCTCCGCCAGCTGGGCGGCGGGCTGCTCCAGCAGCTGCGCCAACTCGACCAGCGTGAGGCTGTAGCCCCCCTGGGCGAGCCGGCCGGCCAGCTCGAGGCGGGTGAGCAGCTGCTGCAGCGGCGCCGGAGCCAAGTCAGCCGCCTGCGCCGCAGCTGTGGGGGCCTCCTGCCCCCGCGCGTGGGCCACCGCAATGGCGTCACAGCGCTCGTTGTCGGGATCGCCGCTGTGGCCGCGCACATGTTCAAACCGCACATCGGCCAGGCGGGCCGCGTCGAGCTGCTCCCAGAGGTCGCGGTTGAGCACGGCCGAACCTGAGGCCGTGCGCCAGCCGCGGCGCTTCCAGCCATGAATCCACGACTGCAGGCCATCAATCAGGTAACGGCTGTCGGTGCGGATCACCAGCTCGCCGCGACGGGGCAGCTGCCGCAGTTCCTGCAACAGGGCCAAAGCCGCGGTGAGCTCCATGCGGTTGTTGGTGGTGGCCGCCTCGTGACCGCCGTATTCGCGCACGCTGCCGTCGGCAAAGCGGATCAGCGCACCCCAGCCGCCGGGGCCGGGATTGCCGCTGCAGGCCCCATCACAGGCAGCGGCCACCGCAGGCGCAGGCTCATTGGCCACTCGACAGACCCCGGAAATCCGCTATCAATCTCCAGCACCGCGCAAGGCCCGTGCAGCGAACCTACCTGGCTCTGGCGACCCTGGCCGCAGGCGCGGCACTGGCGTGCCTGCAGGGCCTCCCCCTGCAGGCCAACACCGTGCCGAGCCAGGCGCCGCTGGGACAGAATCAACTTACGGGCCAGGCCGAAGCCAGCGAGGCCCAGGCGGCCCTGATGCTGCGCCTGGCCGCTGCCGGCCTCCAGGCCGCCGAGACAACCTGGGGCACCACCCCCAGCCCAACACCTCCCGCGCCGCCACCGCCACCGCTGCACAGCGGCGGCTACCAAAGCGCCGGCATCGTGGCCCTCGAAGTGGTGCCCTACCGCCCCTGAACGCGTGCCAGTTGAGCCACTGGCCAGCACGACCTCGCACACCCGGCAATCCTTCCGTTAAGTTCTCAAAGTGTGAGGAGTGCGGAACGCTCTTCCGAGGTCGAAACGAGGACAGACTCTCAGAATCGTTCCCACCCAAAAGCCCTGCCTTCGGCGGGGCTTTTTTCTTGGCAACGCTCCCCGGGCGCCAACGGCAACGGCGAG
>VGPQ01000049.1 GCA_016882555.1 Cyanobacteria bacterium M_surface_7_m2_040 | reverse complement strand
ATGCTGATTCAACAACTGAGCCTCAAATACCTCGGCAGACGCAAACAAATTAGCGACAATTCCAGCCAAGATTAGTGCTGACATCGTTGGATTCTGTTCAACGACGATCCAGGGCAGCAAACAGGCTGAAAGCAGTCCTGTGCCAAGCAATTCAATGCCAAAAGCTGTGCTCACCAATCCTGGCAATGGATGGGGCTCACAGAGCAGTGCAGCCAAGCCACCCTTGGCGCCGAGACTGCCCAATGGCCCCAACAAACCAAGCAATGCCATGACGTAGGTGAGTTGGCCCAACGATGTCGGCCCCAGGTAACGGGCGAGCCAACCACCAATGGCAACGGCAACGACTAGCTTTAAAAGCTGGCTTGTGATTTGGCTAAGAAGAGATCGACTCAAACGATCCGCTTGTTGCGGAGGGCTGCTCTGAACTGAGGTCATGAGAGCTTTGTCGTATTAGCCCTCACCAACACACCAGACCTTCAATCCAGAAGAGCGTGCCGCAGTGGCATCACAGATCGCCCGTGCGTCAAACAACCAAGCAGGATGGCGCAACTCGGGCGCGAGAGCCTGCCAATCGAGCTGCCTAAACTGCTCCCATTCGGTGAGCACGAGCACAGCATCAGCTCCTGCAACCGCCTCCCGTGGACTTGCTGCCATCTGCCAGACGCCTTCACCACTGAAGCCATCAGTCAATGAGCCCTGAAGCGGCAACCGACCCAAATCAACAGCCATCTGCTCAGCCGTCACCTTGGGATCAAAAATGGCCAGCTGAGCACCCTCCTCAAGCAAGTCACCACAGATGCGAATCGCCGGCGTTTCTCGCGTGTCGTTGGTGTCAGCCTTGAAGGCAAAACCAAGAACCGCAATCCGTTTGCCCGTGACCGTGCCAAAAAGATGGCGCACCACCAAGGCGCTGATGCGGTGCTGCTGCCAAGCGTTGAGGTTGACCACCGCCTCCCAGTAGTCAGCCACCTCGGAGAGGCCGTAATGGCGGCACAGATACACCAGATTAAGGATGTCTTTCTGGAAACAGCTGCCGCCAAAGCCTGGACCGGCCTTGAGGAACTTGGATCCAATCCGACTGTCGGCACCGATCGCACGTGCCACCTCGCGGACATTGGCCTCGGTTGCTTCGCACAACGCTCCAATACTGTTGATTGAGCTGATGCGTTGCGCCAAAAACGCGTTTGCCGTGAGCTTGGACAGTTCACTGCTCCACACATTGGTGCGTAAAATGCGCTCTGCTGGCACCCACTGGCCATAGATGGCGGCCAGAGCCTCGATCGACGCCGGATCGTTACCGCCGATCAGCACGCGATCCGGCGCTTCCAGATCGCTGATCGCGGTGCCCTCGGCCAGAAATTCAGGATTGGAGAGCACGGAGAATGTCTTGCTGCCCGTCGGCGTGTCCCCCTCGGCAGCCTCGAGAATGGTCTTGATGACCTCGGCTGTACGCACTGGAAGCGTGCTCTTTTCCACCACGATCGTGTGCGCTCGCGCCGCCGCGGCCACCTGCCGTGCCGAGGCCTCGATCCAACGCAGATCGCTCGCCTGACCCGCACCGACCCCTCGCGTCTTGGTAGGGGTGTTGACCGAGAGAAACACCATGTCGGCCGATGCGATCGCGGCATCGACTGCGGTAGAGAAGTGCAGGTTGCGGCCGCGGCAGCGTTCCACCACTGCATCCAACCCAGGCTCATAGACCGGGAGCTTGCTCAGATCAGGGGAATTCCAAGCATCAATCCGCGCCTGGTTCAAATCCACCACGGTGACCTGGACACCTGGACAGCGGTCTGCGATCACCGCCATTGTGGGCCCCCCCACATAGCCCGCACCGATGCAGCAGATGCTACGAATCGGGATGACCCCACTCATCAGGCGCTTGCCTCCTGCGCCAGAAGCTCTCTGAAGTGAGCAATCGTGGGGTCCAGCCCCTGCTGCAGGGGTACGGTTGGCTGCCAGCCCAGCTCTGACTTGGCTAGCTCTATCACCGGTTGACGCTGCAACGGATCGTCTTGCGGCAGGGGTTTCTCAATCAGCTCCAAGGCCGGGTTGATGCGACCTTTGACCAGCTCCGCCAACTGCCGAATTGTGAACTCTCCAGGGTTGCCCAAGTTGATGGGCCCCGTGTGGCTGCCATTCATCAACCGGATCAAACCTTCAACCAGGTCATCTACATAGCAGAAGCTGCGGGTCTGACTGCCATCGCCGTAGAGGGTCAATGGCTCACCGCGCAAGGCCTGCACGATGAAATTGCTCACCACGCGTCCATCGTTGGGCAGCATCCTTGGCCCATAGGTGTTGAAGATCCTTGCCACCCGAATCTCCAACCCGTGCATGCGTCGGTAGTCGAAACACAACGTCTCAGCAATGCGCTTCCCCTCGTCGTAACAACTGCGGATGCCGATTGTGTTGACGCAACCGCGGTAGCTCTCGGGCTGGGGATGAACCTCGGGGTCGCCATAGACCTCGCTTGTGCTCGCCAGCAGCAACCGTGCCCCCACCCGGCGCGACAGCCCCAGCATGTTGAGTGTCCCCAAAAAACTGGTCTTCGCTGTCTTGATCGGATTGTGCTGGTAATGCACAGGGGACGCGGGGCAGGCCAAATGCCAGATCCGATCCACCTCCAGCCGAATCGGATCAGTCACGTCATGGCGGATCAACTCAAAGCGAGGGTGGCCCAACCATTGGGACACATTCGCCTTACGGCCGGTGAAGTAATTGTCGAGGCAGATGACCTCCTCACCAGCCTGCATCAACCGATCCACCAGGTGCGACCCCACAAATCCGGCGCCGCCGGTCACGAGATTGCGCATCGAAGTCATAGCCGCACAGCATCCCTGTTGATGGCCAGCTGAGCAGCGAAATCGCGGTAGGTGCTGGCCAACCCATCATGCAGGCCCATCCGCGCCTTCCAACCCAGCGCCGCCAGCCGACCCACATCGAGAAGCTTGCGCGGGGTGCCATCGGGCTGACTGGCATCCCAGTGGATGACGCCGTCAAAGCCCACCACCTCAGCCACGGTTTCGGCCACCTCACGAATGGTCACATCAACCCCCGTGCCCACATTCAGGTGATTCAAAGGGCCTAGGTCTTCTCCCCCGGGACCCACGCCTCGTGGCGCATCCGGAGCACTGGGATCCCAATGCCTGAGGGCAAACACAGCTGCCTCACCCAGATCATCGACATGCAGGAACTCCCGCATCGGCGTGCCCGTGCCCCAACAGGTGACTGACTCAGCGCGCGCCTGTTTGGCCTCGTGGAAACGCCTGATCAACGCCGGCAGCACATGGCTGCCGGTGGGGTGGTAGTTGTCGCCCGGCCCATACAGGTTGGTGGGCATCAGGCTGATCGCATCGAAGCCGTACTGCCGGCGCAGCGCTTCGCAAAGCTTGAGACCGGCGATCTTGGCGATCGCATACCACTCATTGGTGGGCTCGAGCGGCCCGGTCAGCAGCGCCTCCTCGCGGATCGGCTGCTCCGCGAATTTGGGATATATGCAGCTGCTGCCCAGAAACAGCAGGCGCCTGACGCCGCTGCGCCAGGCCGCCTCGATCACGTTGTTCTGGATCTTGAGATTGTCCAGCAAGAAATCGGCTGGATAGGTGGCGTTGGCATGGATGCCGCCCACCTTCGCGGCCGCCAGCACCACCACAGCCGGACGCTGAGCCGCAAACCACCGTTCCACGGCACCCTGATCCAGCAGGTCGAGCTGGTCGCGGCCGGCCGTCAAGAGATTGCTGTACCCCGCACGCTTCAGGGCGCGGCAGATGGCACTGCCGGCCATGCCCCGGTGCCCGGCCACAACGATGCGATCAGACGGGGTAATGAGAGGGCTCATGGCTGGGCGGCGCTGACCGCCAACGGATTGGTGGGCGGGTTCTCCATCGAACCCACCACGTTGAAGCCTTTGCGGCGCAGCAACGCCTCTTTGGCTGCTTCTTCTTTGTCGGCGGCCACCATCTCGACCACAAGCTCTTCGAGCGTGGTGGTGGGGGTCCAGCCCAGTTTCTCCTTGGCCCGGGTGGGATCGCCCAGGAGCGTCTCCACCTCGGCCGGCCTGAAGTAGCGCGGGTCGATGCGCACCACCACAGCACCGGTGTCGCCTCGGCGACCCGTTTCGGCAATGCCGTCGCCGTCCCAGACCATGGGACCCCAGCCCAGCTCGCTAGCGGTGAGCTCAATGAAGCGGCGCACCGACTCCTGACGGCCGGTGGCGATCACAAAGTCTTCAGGCACCCCCTGCTGCTGCAGCATGCGCCACTGCATCTCGACATAGTCGCGGGCGTGGCCCCAGTCGCGCAGGGAATCGAGATTGCCCATGAACAGGCACTGATCGAGACCCGCATCAATGCGCGCCAGGCCGCGGGTGATCTTGCGGGTCACGAAAGTCTCGCCGCGCCTGGGTGATTCATGGTTGAAGAGAATGCCATTGCAGGCGTACATCCCATAGCTCTCGCGGTAGTTGACCGTGATCCAATAGGCGTAAAGCTTGGCGACGCCATAGGGGCTGCGCGGATAGAACGGCGTCGTCTCTTTTTGGGGAATCTCCTGCACCAGGCCGTAAAGCTCGCTGGTGCTGGCCTGGTAGATGCGGGTCTTGGCCGTGAGACCCAAGATCCGCACCGCCTCCAGGATGCGCAGTGTGCCTAAGGCATCACTGTTGGCGGTGTATTCGGGCGACTCAAAGCTCACCTGCACGTGGCTCTGGGCGCCCAGGTTGTAGATCTCGTCGGGCTGCACCTGCTGCACGATGCGGATCAGGTTGGTGCTGTCGGTCAGATCGCCGTAATGCAGCACCAAGCGGGGGTCACTCTCGTGGGGGTCCTGGTAGAGGTGATCGATGCGGTCCGTGTTGAAGCTGCTGGCTCGGCGCTTGATGCCATGCACCACATAGCCCTTGTCAAGCAGCAGTTCGGCCAGGTAGCTGCCGTCCTGACCGGTGATGCCCGTGATCAGGGCCACCCGACCGGCGCAGCTGTTCTCCATGGGAGCGATCAACGCAAGACAATCACTTGATTCTGCAGGACGTCTGGACAGGCAGCGGGCTGGGAGACTGACTGGAGATCTCAGTAAGGTCCACGACCCATTGCCACGCCCGCATTGGCCCATCTGCTGATCACCGGAGGTGCCGGCTTCATCGGCAGCCACACCTGTCTGGTGCTGCTGCAGGGTGGCCACAGCCTGGTGGTGCTCGACAACTTTGCCAACAGCAGCCCCGAAAGCCTGCGACGGGTGGGTGAACTTGCCAACCTGCCAACCGCAGGGCGAATCGGCGTCATCGAAGGCGACATCCGCAACCCGGCCGATCTCGATCGGGCTTTTACTGCAACCGGCCACGTTGACGGGGTGATCCACTTCGCCGGCCTCAAGGCCGTCGGCGAATCGGTACAGCAGCCGCTGCGCTACTGGGATGTCAACGTCAACGGCAGTCGCCTGCTGATCGAGGCGATGCAGCGCCACGACTGCCGCACTCTGGTGTTCAGCAGCACCTCGACGGTCTACGGCGAACCGCAGACTTTTCCGATCAGCGAAGCCTTCACCACCAACCCCCTGCATCCCTACGCCCAGACCAAGCTGGCGGTGGAGTGGATGCTGCAGGCCCTCGAGGCCAGTGAGCCGGGATGGTGCATCAGCCGTCTGCGCTACTTCAATCCAGTGGGGGCCCACCCCAGCGGCCGCATCGGCGAAGACCCGCTGGGCATCCCCAACAACCTCTTTCCTTTCATTACGCAGGTGGCCAGCAGGCAGCGCCCCCTGCTGCGCATCTTTGGAGCTGACTGGCCGACCCCCGACGGCACCGGTGTGCGCGATTACCTGCATGTGATGGACCTGGCCGAAGCCCATGCACTGGCGATCGCCTGGCTGCTGCAGCACCAGCGCAGCCTGCCCGTGCTCAACCTGGGCACCGGGCGCGGCCTCAGCGTGCTCGAGGTGCTGCAAGCCTTCGAAGCCTGCACGGGCCTGGCCATCCCCCGGGAATTCGTAGCGCGCCGGGATGGCGATGTGGCCAAGCTCGAAGGCTGCGCTGAGCGTGCAGCCGAGATCCTCGGTTGGCGTGCCAACCGCAGCCTCGAGCAGATGTGCAGCGACGGCTGGGCCTGGCAGAGCGCCAATCCCCGCGGCTATGGGTGTTGATCGCCTGGGCGCAGGCCGCGGGCACGCTGCTGAGCACCTGATCCTGGCGGGGGGCGGCCACAGCCATGCCCTGGTGCTGCGCATGTGGGCGATGCAGCCCAGGCGCCGGCCCAACGCCTGGATCACCCTGGTGAGCCGAAGCAGCACAGCGCTGTACTCGGGCATGGTGCCTGGGCTGGTGGCCGGCCTGTACAGACGCGAGGACTGCGGCATCGACCTGCGCCGCCTGGCTGATCAGGCTGGTGTGGGCTTCGTGCAGGCCGAGATCACTGGGCTGGATCTGGGCCAGCGGCAGCTGCTGCTGGCCGGCCGGCCGCCGCTGCGCTTCGACTGGCTGAGCCTCGATGTGGGTGCTGAAACCGCCACTGCGGAAGAGCCGCCGGATGAACGCTTGCCGGTCAAACCGCTGGAGCCCTTTCTGGCCCACTGCGACGACCTGCCCCGCCAGCAAGCGCTGCAGGTGCTGGGCAGCGGCGCCGCGGCGGTTGAAGTGGCCCTGGCCCTCCAAGCCCGCGGGCACCGGCTGGTGCTGCAAACCAAGCCAAGTGGCCTGGACCTGGGTTCAGCCGCGGCCAACCGCCGGCTTGAAGCGGTGCTGCGCCAAGCAGACATTGCGCTGAACGGACCCTCATCGCAACACAGCGCCGCCACCATCGCCTGCACCGGCAGCCGCGCACCGGGCTGGCTGGCGGCCAGCGGCCTGCCCACTGGCGCAGGGGGACGGGTGCGCACCGATGCCAGCCTGCAGGTTGAGGGTGATCCACGCCTGTTTGCCAGCGGCGACTGCGGCGTGATCGCCAACGATCCCCGCCCCCCGTCGGGGGTGTGGGCCGTGCGGGCGGCGCCCGTGCTGGCGGCCAATCTGGAGCGGGCACTAACGGGCCGGCCCCTGCGCCGCTGGCGCCCCCAACGCCGGGCCCTGCAGCTGCTGGGCGATGGCGGTGTGGCCGGCCAGCCCCGGGCCATCGCCCTGTGGGGGCCGCTGGCTGTGGGCCCCAGCCGCTGGCTGTGGCGCTGGAAAGACCGGATCGACCGCCAGTTCATGGCGCGCTTTGCCCAGCTGGGCGCCATGCATGAAGAAGCCATGGCCTGCCGCGGCTGCGCCGCCAAGGTGGGCGCCGCGCCCTTGCAGACAGCCCTCAACAGGCTGTCTGTCGAAGCCAAGAACAGCCAAGCAGCACCATTGCTGAACGCCCCACAACCAGCGCAGCCGCGGGCGACCCCTGAGCCTTTGGCCAACGATGACGCCGCCCTGGTGGCCCGCAGCGCCACAGGCGACCTGCTGCTGCAGAGCGTCGATGGCTTTCCGGCCCTGGTGAGCGATCCCTGGCTCAACGGCCGGCTCACCACCCTGCACGCCTGCAGCGACCTATGGGCTTGCGGCGCGACCGTGCTCAGCGCCCAGGCCGTGGTGACCCTGCCCCAGCTGGGGACCGAGCTGCAGGCCGACCTACTGCACCAGAGCCTGGCGGGGGTGTGCTCGGTGCTCGATCCGCTCGGCGCCCAGCTCCTGGGTGGCCACACCCTGGAGGCGCGCGATGCGATGGCGGCCGGCCCCGGCATGCCCACTGCGGGACTGAGCCTGATGCTCACGATCAACGGCAGCGCCCCGGCCGGGCGCCTGTGGCCCAAAGGGCCACTGCACAGCGGCGATGCCCTGATCCTGATGCGTCCGATCGGCAGCGGCGTGCTGTTTGCGGCTGCCATGGCCGGCGCCGCCAAGCCCCGCTGGCTCGATGAAGCTCTGGCGCTGATGCAGCAATCCCAGGCGCCCCTGGTGGAGCAGCTGGCCGCCCACGGCTGCCGCGCCTGCACCGACATCACCGGCTTTGGCCTGCTCGGCCACCTGGGCGAGATGTTGCAGGCCAGCCCCAAGGGCCTGCGCGTTGAACTCGATGGCCAGGCCTTGAGCCAACTCGCCCTGCCCGGCGCCCTGGCGCTGCTGGCCGCAGGGCATGCCAGCACGCTCGCCCCATCCAATGCCACCGCCCTGGCGCTGCTGGATGGGCCGGTTGGCTTGGACGACGCGACCGACACACCGAAAACGGCAACCAGCGCTCTGCAGCAGCTGCTGATTGACCCGCAAACCTGTGGCCCCCTGCTGGCGGCCCTACCGGCGGCGCAGGCTGCGGCGGCACTCCCTGTGCTC
>VGPQ01000048.1 GCA_016882555.1 Cyanobacteria bacterium M_surface_7_m2_040 | reverse complement strand
CACATAGGGATAGGTGCCGTGATCGAGGTCGAGCAGGGTGCCCTGGGCGCCTTCAAAAAGAATGTTCTTGCGGGCCCGGGCGGCTTGGTGGATGGTCCGGGTGCAGTCGACCACATGGGGCGCCAGCCGCTTGCCATAGGCGGCGTACTCGGCGATCACCGCTTCAGCATCCAGCGGCTCGACCCCGTAGATGGTCTGCAGCAGCTCGTTCTTCTGGGTCATGGGCCCTTCCAGCCGCTCGCGCAGGCGGTCCTGGTCGAGCAGGTCGATCACGCGGATGCCGTTGCGCTCCGACTTGTCGGCATAGGTGGGGCCGATGCCCCGGCCGGTGGTGCCGATGCGCCGCTCGCCGCGTCGCTGCTCCGTCGCCTGATCCAGCAGGCGGTGGTAGGGCATGGTCACGTGGGCGGTGGACGCCAACTTCAGCCCGCTCACATCGATGCCCAGGCCGAGCAGCATGTCGAGCTCGCCGAGCATCACCTTGGGGTCGACCACGGTGCCGGACCCTATCAGGCAGACCGTGTCGGGGTACAGGATCCCTGAAGGAATCAGGTGCAGCTTGAGCACCTGCCCATCGACCACGATCGTGTGGCCGGCGTTGACACCACCCTGATAGCGCACCACCACATCGGCAGAACGGCTCAGCAGATCGGTGATCTTGCCTTTGCCTTCATCGCCCCACTGCGCACCGATGACGACGACGTTGGCCAACGACACAGCGGCCCGCAGCCGCTCCTCAGCACAAACAGAGAGCCTCTCAGATGGCGTGCCCCCTCGGCAAGCCTCAGGCGCCGCGGGTGGCGCTCGACTCGGCTTTCTTCAGCTCTTTGCTGAGGCGGTCCTGCAGGGCATCGGGCAGCGGTCTGTTGGGATAATTGGCGTAGTGACCGGCCAGGGAATTGAGGGCCGTCTGCATGGTGGTGAACGAGCTCAGGCCGTTCACAGCGCTGCGGGGCCGGTAGCGCGCCATGTAGTCGTTCATCAGGGCGCGGGCCTGGGTCTCCGCTTCCGAGCGGGCCGGGTCATCGGCCGTCAAGGCAATCGTGCTCAACAGGCTGTCGGCCACGGCCACCGTGTCCTCGACATAGTTGCCGCTGAGTCCGGTCGCCGAGCCGCTGCAGGCGCTCAGCAGCAGGCAGCCCCCGAGGCACAGAGCAATCAGGCTGCGGCTGAGGTGGCTGAGCAGACCGTTCAGGAGACCCCGGAGCCTTCCTGCAAAAGCGTTGTGCAGCGAGCGCATGGGGTCGTGGCAAGTTGCCCGCAATCCTAGGCGGGTTGGCCCAGCAGACCCAGCCGCTGCTGCTCGAGCTGGGGCAGCAGGGTGTCGAGCAGGGCGGCGGCAGCGATCTCCTGGCTGCTGCGACCCTCGCGCTGCACCAGTTCCACCTGGCCGTCAGCGGCTCCCCGGCCCACCACCACCCTCCAGGGGATGCCGATCAGATCCGCATCCTTGAACTTCACACCGGCCCGCTCGCGGCGATCGTCGAGCAGGGCGTCGACCCCGGCCCCGCGCAGGGCGCCATAGAGCGTCTCGGCCAGCTCCCGCTGGTTGGGCTCCTCCACGTTGGCCGGCACCACGATCACTTCAAAGGGGGCGATCGAGACCGGCCAGCAGATGCCCTGCTCATCGTGGTGCTGCTCGACCGCGGCCTGGGCCAGGCGCGACACGCCGATGCCGTAGCAGCCCATCCACAGGGGCTCCTCGTTGCCGGTCTCGCTGGTGAAGGTGGCTTCCAGGGCCGTGGAGTACTTGCGCCCCAACTGGAAGATGTGGCCCACTTCGATGCCCCGGGCTGCTTCGAGGCGCTGGCTGGAGTCATGGGCGCAGCGGTCTCCCGGCTGGGCGTTGCGCAGATCAAGGCTCCGGGGCCGCAGGTCGGGCTCGCTCAGCAATGTTTCCCAGCCGGCGCCCACCAGGTGGGCATCGCGTTGGCAGGCACCACAGACGAATCGCTCCAGGCTGGTGGCGGTGGTATCGGCCAGCCGCAGGAAGCGGGGTCGCCAGCTACGGGCTCCCCGCAGGGCGTCGTCGCTGAGCTGGGGCCCGAGGGAGCCGAAGGGCAGGGCCTTGAGACCCTCGGCGGCCATCTGCTCGCTGCTCACGGGGGCGATCTCCAGCAGGGCCCCGGCCTCATTGCCGGCATGCCGGCTCACCGCGTTGGCCAGCTTCACCTCATTGAGCTGCTGGTCGCCGCGCAGGCAGACCAGCAGGGGCTGGGGCGGCGCCGCGGCAAAGCGGGCCAGCAGCACCAGGGTCTTGACGGTCTGGGTGGGATCGAAGCCGTGCACGCGGCAGAGCTCGTCGATGCTGGCCAGGCCGGGGGTGGCCAGTTCGCTGCAGGCCGCGGCCTGTAGCGGCACCGCCTCCGGGGCCAGCGACACCGCCCGTTCCTGGTTGGCCGCGTAGCGACCGTCGGGGCTGTTGAGGATCAGGTCTTCGCCGGCCTCGGCAGTGACCATGAACTCCTGGCTGGCCGATCCGCCGATGGCGCCGCTGTCGGCCTCCACGGCCACGGCCCGCAACCCACAACGGCCAAAGATGCGCCGGTAAGCCCCATCCATGGCCGCGTAGGTCTGCCGCAGGCAGTCCTCGTCGGCATGGAAGGAGTAGGCGTCCTTCATGATGAATTCGCGCCCCCGCATCAGCCCGAAGCGCGGCCGGATCTCGTCGCGGAATTTGGTCTGGATCTGATACAGGTTCACCGGCAGTTGCCGGTAGGAGCGCAGCAGGTCGCCAGCCAGGGCTGTGATCACCTCTTCGTGGGTGGGCCCCAGGCCCAGTTCGCGCTGCTGCCGGTCCTGCAGGTGAAACATGATGCCCTCGCCTGCGGTGTAGCCGTCCCAGCGGCCGCTGCGCTGCCACAGCTCGGCGGGCTGCAGCTGCGGCAGCAGGGTCTCCAGGGCCCCGGTGGCATCCATCTCTTCGCGCACGATGCGCTCCACCTTCTGCAGCACGCGCCACAGCAGCGGCAGGTAGGCATAGATGCCGCTGCTGATGCGGCGGATGAAACCACCCCGCAGCAGCAGCTTGTGCGAAGCGATCTCGGCTTCGGCCGGGTCGTCGCGCAGCGTCACCAGCATCAGGCGGGAGACGCGCATGGAGCCCTGGCAGCGGATGGCCGGAAGCTATCACCAGCACCACTTGCCAGGCTGGTCGCTGCGACAGCGTCAACCGGAAACCTCTGGTAGGTTGCGCCGGTCCAAGCCTTCCAACGGTCGTCTCATGTTTGCCCAGTCGATGCAATCCGGCGGCATGGGCAGCACCGCGATCCCCATGCCGGCAGCCGGCACTGCGGCTGCTGAGCCCGACACCTTGATCGGCATCGACGACGTGCAGAAGGCCCTGAACCGTTCGCGGGCCTCGGTGTACCGCTACACCAACACCGACCCGCGCAACCTCAATCCCCCCTTCAACCCGCGCAAGCTCAATCCGGAATACCGCAGCGATCAGAAGGATCCGCTGTTGTTCCACCCCAATGAGGTGGCGCGTTTCGCCCGCGATGTGCTGCGCATCAAGGAGGTGACCGTCGAGGTGCTCAATTCACCCTCGACCGCCACCCAGCAGCTGCTGGGCTCGATCCTCGACGAGCTCCGCGCGATCCGCGAGCGGCTGGATCAATTCGAGTCTCGCCCCACCGAGCTCAGCAGCCGCCGCGATCAGCAGGAGCACAGCAGGCCCGCAGCCTGACCCCGGCCGGCCGCTTCCATGGTCAGCATGCGGGTCCCCGAGCCCTGCCGATGCCATGGATCTGAGCGCAGTCGCGGCCTCGCCCGGGCCTGGATTGGTCCATCTGCTGGTGGAAATTCCGGCCGGCAGTCGCAACAAATACGAATACAACGCGTCGGCTGGTGTCATGGCCCTCGATCGCGTTCTGCACTCCTCCGTGCGCTATCCGTTTGATTACGGCTTCGTTCCCGGCACCCTCAACGACGACGGGGCACCGCTGGATGCGCTGGTGATCATGCAGGAGCCCACGTTTGCGGGCTGCCTGATTGTGGCGCGCCCGATCGGCATCCTCGACATGGTCGATTGCGGTTGCCACGACGGCAAACTCCTTTGCATCCCCCAGGCCGATCAGCGCCAGGCCGGGATCACCGACCTGCGCCAGATCGCCTCCAGCCAGCTTGAGGAGGTGGCCGAATTCTTTCGCACCTACAAAAACCTCGAAGGCCGGGCGACGACGATCAGCGGCTGGATGGGCCCCGAGGCCGTTCCGGCGTTGTTGGACCGCTGCATCAGGGCAGCTTCTGCAGCAGGAAGCCCTGCACGTTGAGCGCCTGAAAGATCGGCGCGGGATCGCTCAGCCCCGCCGCCTCCACCAAGGCGGCCAGGCGGCTGCTGCCGATCGGGTGGATCCCCTGGGTGAGGCCGGCCACGGCGGCTTCGGCGGCGTTGACACCACTGGCTGCCTGAAAACCGATCCAGGCGGCATCCACCTGTTGCTGCAGCGGCGACCGTTCCGGCGCCATCAGATCCACCAGCACCAACTGGCCGCCGGGCCGGAGGCTGCGGGCGAGGGCAGTCAGGAAGGCGAGCTTGCTGCCGTCATCGGCCAGCGACTGCAGCACCAGTACCGACAGGGCGCCATCAAAGGCCGCCTCCGCGTCGAGTGCCTCCACCGTGCTCTGCTGCCAGCGGATGGCGGGCGAAGCCTCGGCAGTGGCGGTCTGGCCGAGCCGCTGCTGGGCTGCGGTCAGCATGGCGGCCGAGGGGTCGATGGCCGTCAGCTGCCAGTCGGGGCGCTGGGCCCGGGCTTCCAGCAGTTCAGCACCGGTGCCGCAGCCAGCCACCAGCACCGACGCTCCTGGCCGGCCGGCCGCAGCGGACGCGGCCAGCAGTGCCACCGACAGCCGCGCCAGGCTGGCGTAACCGGGCACGAGCTGCTGCACGATCAGGTCGTAGCTGCCGGGGCTGGAGGCGCTCACGGGCTTCGGGAAGGGGAAGGGTCAAGCTATCGGCCCCGGGGTGGGCTCGCTGTTGCCGTCCCCTCCCCTTTGCAGCTGAAGATTGCGACTCACGCCCGCGCTCGCAGGAGGGCGGCGGGCGTGGCTTAAGTTGGGCGGCGCCCGTTCATCCGATTGCCATCGTGCCCACCATCCGTTTCGAGCAGGAAGGCCAGCAAGTCGGGTGCATCGAAGGCGCCAACCTGCGCAAGGCAGCTCTCGATGCCGGCATCAATCCCTACAAGGGCCTTAACAACCTCAACAACTGCGGCGGCCTGGGTCAGTGCGGCACGTGTGTGATGGAGGTGGTCGAGGGCATGCAGAACCTCTCCCCTCGCTCCGATGTGGAGGAGGTCTACCTGGCTGATCGCCCGGCCAATTTCCGTCTCAGCTGCCGCACCACGGTCAATGGCGATGTGACCGTGCGCACCCGCCCGGACAATGCCGTGGGCAAAGGCTCCAACTCCCTGGTGGGGGCCCTGAAGGCACTGGTCGGGCGTTGAAGCTCTACAGCTACGCCGCCTGCGGCACCTGCCGCAAGGCCCTGGCCTGGCTCAGCCAGCGGGGCCTGAGCCCCGAGCCGATCGACATCACCCTCCAACCTCCGAGCCCCGCTGAGCTGCAGTCGGGGCTCGATCAGCTCGGTCGCAAACGCCTGCTCAACACCAGCGGTCAGAGCTACCGCGCCCTGGGCGCCGCGACCGTGGCCGCCATGGATGACGCCCAGCTGCTTCAAGCCCTGGCGGCCGACGGCCGCCTGATCAAGCGGCCGTTTCTGATCACTGATGCCGGCCTGATGCTCACGGGCTTCAAGCCGGAGGAGTGGCAGGCGGTTCTGGCTTGATGGCTGCAGGGGCTTCGCCGGTGCTGCGGGCCATCAGCAGATCCAGTTCGTCGATCAGCGAGGTCACCTCTGAGCGGCTGATCTGGCTGAGGTAGGTGCCTTTGAAGCTCTCCAGCAGGGCGTTCAGCAACTCCTGGGTCTGGTTCAGCACCGGTCCGCTCTCGAGGGCTGCTGCCAGCTCCTCCCAGAACCGATCGATCGAGCGCTGCAACAGCTCCAACTGGGCCGTGTCGGTGCGGGCGAGCTGATTGCCGGTGGTGCGCGAAAGCTCCAGCAGGCTGCGGGTCATGCTGCCGGCGAGCTGGCTGCTGAGGCCCGATTCCAGTTGCAACAGGGGTTCGAGCTGGCGCAGCGGCGCCGGCACCATCGAGCCCTGCAGGCTCTGGCGCAGGCTGTAGCCCAGCAGCCGTTGCAGTTCAGGGGCCAGCCGGGGCAGCACCTGGCTCAGCAGCAGCGGGGCCCAGATGCGCACCAGCGCGACGAGTTCCTGGTCCAGCTGGGGGGTGTTGACGCTCTGATGGCTGCGCAGTGCCCGCAGCCGCCGCGGCCAGTCGCGCGAGCGGATCAGCGACTGGGCCCCATCAAGCAGCTGCAGCGCCAGCACCTCGAACAGCTCCAGGGCCAGCAGCGCCACCACGGCGCGGCTGATCACCGCGCGCAGGGGTTCGAAGTTGATCAGCCCACTGGTCTGCAGCCGCTCCACGGTGGGCAGGAGCCTCAGCCAGCGCCCGAAGGGCAGCAGCAGCGGCAGATCAATCCAGCGCCGCAGCACCGCATCACGCCAGCTCAGTCCGGGTAGGCGTCGCCGCAATCGGATCACCCGCAACAGGATGTCGAGCGCAAACACGCTCTGGAAGAGCAGCAGGTCAACACGCCACACGTGGTCGGTGGGGCGTCCGTTTTCATCGATCGAACGCCAGTAGTTGGTGGCCACGAGCGGCAGGATCTGCTGACGCCAGAACCGTTGCTCTGCGGGCCAGGGATGGCTCGCCATCCACGACGGACTGAGCAGCAGCGTGGCCGAAACCTTGGCCGAATCCTGGTCGGCCCGTTGCCGCAGCCTGTTCTTCAGCTTCTCCAGCGTGCCGGAGGCGTTCGCCGCCAGAAACGGGTTGCTGTCGATCAGCGCCACGGTCATCTGGGCCTGCTGCAGCAGCAGCTGTTGCTGCCGCGGGCTGAGCACCGAGGTGTTGCCTGCCTGGGCCATGGCCTGCTCCAGCTGTTGGAATTGCTTCAGGTAGGCCTCGGTTTCGCGGTGCGGTTCGATCCCCTTGATCGGATCGACCCACGGCGTCACATCGGGGATGAACCCCAGCGGCACCACCAGCGGCGTGCCCGGCAGGGGATAGAGGTTGCGCTGCAGCCAGAAGCTGCGCAATGGCACGTAGGTGAGATCGAAGGCCACCCACAGCAGGTTGAGGCTCGCCCAGAGCGCCACGAAGCGGTCCCAGCGGCGGCCGAGTGGGCTGCTGTCGCGAGGGCGCAGCGCATGCCAGCGCGGGCGAGCCATGGCGTCGAGGACGGCGGATCCCGCCTAATCTGCCCTTTCCAGCTCCGAATCAACGGGGACCTCCTTGCCAGACCTCAGCGGCGACTCCAGCTCTCAAGCCGGCCCCTCCTCTGCCCCCGCCTCCACCCAGAACGATCGGAGCCCTGCCAGCGGCGCTGGCGATCCAGACAGCGCCTGGCCGTTCTGGCGCAGCGTGCTGATCACCCTGGCGGTGGCCCTTGGGATTCGCCATCTGATCGTGGAGGCCCGCTACATCCCGTCGGGCTCGATGCTGCCGTGGTTGCAGATCGAAGACCGCCTGCTGGTCGAAAAGCTGTCGTACCGCAGCAGGGTGCCCCGCCGTGGCGAGATCGTCGTGTTTCGCGCTCCCCATGCCTTTGATCCGGTGCTCACCGGAGGGCGCCAGCTCTCGGCCTGGGAATGCCTGCCCAGCAATCTGCCCTTGATCAACAAGCTGCCCGGGCTCACCAATCCCGCCTGTGATGCCTACATCAAGCGCGTTGTGGCGCTGCCGGGTGAGCGCATCAGTGTCGATCCCACAGGGCATGTGGCGATCAACGGCAAGCGGCTCAGCGAGCCCTACGTGGCCAATTACTGCCCCTACGACGGCCGCGGCCTCAGCGGCTGCAAGACCCTTGATGCGGTGGTGCCCGCCGGCCACGTGGTGGTGCTGGGTGATAACCGCGCCAACAGCTGGGATGCGCGCTTCTGGCCCGGCGGCCCCTTCCTGCCCGACTCCCAGATTCTGGGACGGGCTTTCTGGCGCCTGTTCCCCTTCAACCGCAGCGGGTCCCTCTAGGGCAACTGCCAGCTGCTCGGCACCAGCAGCCCGGTGGCGCGGATCAAGCCCGTCAGCGTTGTCCCTTCAGGCAACGCCAGGTTAGCGGCCAGCGATCCACGCGGCGCTGGCGGCCAGGTCCAGCGGGCAGCCGGGTCGAAGAGCAACCAGCGGCGGCTGCCAGGCGTCAGCACCTCAGGTGGCAGGCCCAGCACC
>VGPQ01000047.1 GCA_016882555.1 Cyanobacteria bacterium M_surface_7_m2_040 | reverse complement strand
GCTCAGCAACACCCAACGCTCGCCGCCCCGCTGCACCAGCACGCCGATGTCGCCATTGGCCAGGCCCTGCTCGGGCCGGTTGAGCCGGTTCAGCACAGGGGTGCCCAGCGGCCAGCGCTGCAGCGGCACGCCTTCGGTCTCTCCCAGCAGCGCACGATGCAGGGCCTCAACACCCCAGCGGCCCTGGCGCACCGGGCTGAGCGCGATGCAACGCTCGAGCTCCTGGAGCAGGGCCTGACAGGCCGGCCCATCGAGGGCATCGGGATCGGCGGGCCAGGGCAGGGCGGCGGCCAGCCGGCTCAGCGCCTGCTGCTGTCGCCGCAACCGGGCCAGCAACGGCGGCGGCAGGCGCGAGGGATCGCTGGGCCACCACTGCACATTGGCGTCGCTGTCCAGGCACTCCAGCTGGGCACGCAGCTGCTGCAACGGATCGAGCCCCGACGGCAACGGCGGCTGACGCAGGCCGTTCGCCAAGGCAGCGATCGCGCCGTTGTTGCGGTAGGTGGTGCGCAGTTCCACCACGGCATCGCCCAACGCCTGCAGCCGCGTCGGGCGGCAGAGCTCCTCGAGCACGGCGCCGGTTCCAACCGGAGGCAGTTGGCCGGCATCCCCCACCAGCAGCAGTCGGGCCTGGGGCGGTAGGGCCCCCAGCAGGGCAGCCATCAGCGGCAGATCCACCATTGACAGCTCGTCGATCACCAGCAGATCAAGCTCGAGCGGATGCTGGGCATGACGGCCAAAGCGCTCGCCTCCCCGCGCATCGAGCAGCCGGTGCAGGGTGGTGCAGGGGAGCGCCTGCAACGGGCCAGCGAGGGTCGGATCGAGCCGGGCGGCGCCGGCGGCCACCGCGGCTCCGAGCCGTGCTGCCGCCTTGCCGGTGGGGGCGGCCAGATGCACCCGCAGGCTGGCCTGCTGCTGCAGGGCCGCCGCAAGCATCTGCACCACGGTGGAGGTCTTGCCCGTGCCGGGGCCACCCCGAAGCAGCACCAGCCGGTGCCTCAGCAACGCCGCCACCGCGGCGCTCTGGCCGCTGTCGAGCCCGGCCGCCTCGGCCTGCGCACAGGCCTGCTGAATGCTGGCTGCAGCCACGGCGGGCTCCAGCGGCGCGCCGGCCAGGGCGAGCAACTGCTCGAGGCATTGCTGCAGCTGCTCATGCCAACGGCGCCAGCGCAGCCAGGCGCCGTCCTGCACGATCGGCGCCTCCACGGGCACCGCGGCGCTGCTGGCGGCCAACGCCTCGGCCTGCACCAGCCAGCCGCTCGCCTGTAGCGCCCGCAGATACTCGTCGGGCCAGTGCTGCGGCTCCAGCCCCGGCGGCGGGTCTGCGGTTAGACGCAACCCCAGCTCGCCGCTGTCGAGAGCCTCAACCAGGGCGCCCAGCAGCGGCGCCAGCAGCGGCCGTTCACCAGCTCCTGACGGAGGCGGCAGCAGGCGCAGCAGGGTCTCGAACAGGGCCGGGGCCAGGCTGGTCATGGCTGACCCTCCCGCAGCAGCGCATCAAGGGCCAGCAGCCGGGGCAGCGGCGGCGTGTCCACACACACCCCCGGGGCGGGAGCCCCGGGCTCGAGCCGCTCGTCTGCCTCGGGGCCGGCGACGCCACGCACAAACACGTAGGCATAGCCACCGAGATGGCGCTCAGGCGCATAGCCGGGCAACCGCCATTGCAGGTAGCGGTGCAGTGCCACCAGGTAGAGATGGGCCTGCAACGGGTAATGGTTGCTGGCCATCAAGGCCACCATCGCCTCCTGGGAGTAGTCGTTGGCACCGCACGACAGCACCTGCCCCTGGCTGCCGAGCTGGCCCAACCAGTTGCTCTTCCAGTCGACGATCCACCAGCGCTCAGCGGCGCAGAACACCAGATCGATCGAACCGGTGAGGA
Source organism: Cyanobacteria bacterium M_surface_7_m2_040 (assembly GCA_016882555.1). Lineage (GTDB taxonomy): Bacteria > Cyanobacteriota > Cyanobacteriia > PCC-6307 > Cyanobiaceae > RGUW01. The sequence goes on along the minus strand of VGPQ01000047.1, from coordinate 6,497 downwards.
AGCCGCGGCTGGCTACATCGAGCTGCCGCAGCTGCTCGGCGTAGGCCGCACCGAAGCAGCCGCCGGGGTGGCGCGCAAACACCCCCGCCAGGCCGCTGCTGCGCACCAGACGGCGCTGCTCCTGGGCCAGGGGCAGATCGAAATTCATCTCATTGAGCCAGCTGCCCGCCGGCAGATCGGCCAGCCGCAACGCTCCCAGGGGGCCACCGAGGGGGCTCTGCACCAGCAGCAGCAAGCCCGCCAGCAGGGGCTCCAGCAGCTCGGCCGCCAGGCCGGCACGGGCCAGCTCCGCCGCCACCACCTGGCGGGCCGGATCCTGCATTCCCGCCGCCAGGGCCGGGTAATCGATCGCTTCCAGCATGCGGTGCAGCGCATCGCCGGGGCCAGCACCGCGGGGCAGGAGAGCCAAGGGGCCCAGCGCCGGCCAGGCGCCTGGCGGCGGCGATGCGGCGGGTTCGTCGAGCCCATCCACCAGCACGGCATCGCTGTCGCGGCCCTCATCGCGGGCATCCGGAGGCAGGGCCACCTGGCTGTGGGCCCAGGCCGAATAGCTGGCCCGGCCCCAGTTGCGCTCGAGCGGCCGCTCAGGCCGCGGCCCCAGCTGCAACGGGGCGCTGCTCAGCGGCGCCTGCCAGCGCTCGTGCCGCAGCGGCAGCGGCAGGGCCGCAGCGTCGAGGCGGTGCAGGGGCAGCGCGCGCAGCCCATCGCCCTGCAGCAGCCAGGGCGAGAGCGGATTGGCGCTCTCGGCCTGATCCACCCCGGGCCAGGCCAGCACCAGCAGGTGCTGGGCGCGGGTGCAGGCCACATAGGCCAGGCGCTCAGCCTCCTGCTGCTGGGCCAACAGATGCTGCTGGGCCGCGCTGCGGCCCGTACCCCAGTCGGGGCTGAGGTGCAGATCGAGCCTGGGGCGGTCCTGGTCGGCAGGCATCCAGCGCCGCCCCAGGCGCTGGCCGGCGCTGCGGCTGGGCGGCTTGACGCCGCGCCAGAGGTGGGGGCAGATCACCACCGGGTACTCGAGCCCCTTGCTGCGGTGCACCGTCACCACGGCGATGGCCGATTCGGCCGCATCGCTGCGGCAGAGGTGGGCCTCGGGCGGATCGCGCTCCTCCTGCAGGCGCAGCCGCCGCAGCCAGTCGGCGGTGGCGGCGAGCCCCAGGCCCTGGCGGTGCATCTGCTCCTGCACCAGCTCGGCCGCTTGCTGCAGGTCGGCCAGGGCCCGGCCCTGCAGCGACAGCCGCGCCAGCCCCTCGGCCGCCAGCAGCTGGCCCACCGCCGCCGTCAGCCCCAGGGTGGGCAGCTGCGCCGCGAGCCGATCGAGCAGCGCCGCCAGGCGATCCCAGCTGTCGGGGCTGGCCGCAGCCACCGCTGCAGCGCTCCAACCCAGCAAGGGCGAGGCCGCCAGCAGCCGCAGGCGTGCGGGGTCACCCGGGCTGGCCAGGGCATCGAGCAGGCGCTGCAACGCGCCCGCCCCGGCGCTCTCAAACACATCCCCCTTGCTCACCAGGCGGCTGGGCAGCTGGCGCTGCTCCAGCGCCAGCCGCAGGGCTTCGGCCTGGTCGTGCCGGTTCACCAGCAGGCAGAGATCGCCCGGCCGCAGGGGCCGCTGCTGATCGCCCTGGCGCAGGCGCAGACCCCGCTGCAGCAGCCCCAGGCAGAGGGCGGCCAGCTGCTGCTCGAGCTGGGCCGGATCGCAGGTCAGCAGCTGCAGGGGCGCTTCGCCAGCAGGCAGCTGCAGGCTGCCCTTGTCGGCCCTGGCCTGCACCGCCGGCACGGGCAGCTGCGAGAGGACGAGGCCGGGCTGCATCAGGGCGTTGAGGCCCTCCACCAACGCCGCGCTGGCGCGGCGGTTGGCGGTGAGCCCATAGTGCTGCTCGGCCTGCAGCGCCGCCTGGCGGTAGGTGGCCAGCTCGCCGCCGCGAAAGCGGTAGATGGCCTGCTTGGGATCGCCCACCATCACCAGCAGATGGCGCGCCGGCTGGGTCGCGAAGGCGGTGCGCAGGATGCGCCACTGGATTGGGTCGGTGTCCTGAAACTCATCCACCAGGGCAGCGCGGTAGCGCCGGGCCACGGCCTCGAGCAGCGGGGTGGTGGCGGCCGCTCCCGGGTCGAGCTGCTCGAGAAGCTGGGCAAAGCCCATCTGGCCGCTGCGCTCGCGCCGGCGGGCCAGCTCGACGCGCCCCCAGTGCGCGAAATGCAGGAGCACCAGCTCGGCCGGGCCATCCACCAGCGCCGCGATCGCCTCCAGCAGCGGCGCCTGGGGCAGCGACACCGCCTCGCCATGGGCCCGGGCCGCAGCCTTGGTGAAGGGGCCCGGATGGAAGTACTCGCGCAGATCGACCTGCGCCAGCACCTCTTCGTAGGAGGGCAGCTCACCAGCAAGGCCGGCCAGCCAGACCTGCACCCGCTCGAGGCGATCGGGCTTGGGCTTGAGCCGGTAGGGCTTGTAGTCGAGCCCCAGGCTCCTGAGTTCGGCGGCGGCGGCGGCCAGCTCCTGCTCCAGGGCCTGGCCGCGCTGGGGCCAGAGTGCCGCAAAGGTATGCCACAGCTGTGGCCAGAGCCGCTCCAGCTGGGCGGCCAGGGGCTGTTCGGCCTCGATGCCAGCCGGCAAGGGATCGATGCTCAGGGCCGGGTCGCTGTCGAGGCTGGCCAGCACCCCGGCCAGCTGCTGGGGGGTGACCTGCTGCCGTAGCACCCCGGCCAGCAGCCCTGGCGGCAGCGGCAGCACCTGCTGCTGCCAGTAGTCGTGCACCAGCTGCTCGCGCCGCTCGCTCGCTTCGGTTTCGAGCGCCACCGCCGGCCCCAGGCCGGCCTCGAGCGCCTGGCGCTGCAGGGTGCGGCGGCAGAAGCCGTGGATGGTGGTGATGTCGGCCTGATCCAGCTGCTCCAGGGCCAGCAGCAGGCGAGCGCGCAACAGCGGATCCGGCGTTTGGGCCTGGGCCCGCTGCCAGTGCTCCAGCACCGCATCGGCAGGCTCAGGCGCAGGGGCGCCGCCCTGCTCCTGGGTCTCCAGCAGCCCCAGGGCCTGCTGCAACCGCCGGGCGATGCGATCGCGCAGCTCGGCCGCCGCCGCCTCGGTGTAGGTGACCACCAGCAACTCACTGAGCGCCAGCGGCTGGGGCCCCTCACTCAACAGCCGCAGCACCAGATGGGCCAGGGCAAAGGTCTTGCCGGTGCCGGCGCTGGCCTCGAGCAGCCGGATGCCGGGGCTGAGCGGCAGGCCATTGGCCTCGAAGGGCGGCAATGGGGTGCTCATGGGCGCCGCTCCTGCCACACCTGCAACAGCGGCCCATAGAGATCAAGGGCCAGCTGCTGCACCCGCGGCGTCAATAGCTCGGCCAGGGGCAGATCCGCCCCAAAACACAACGCCTGCGCCGCATCGCTGCGCTCGGCCCGCAGGCGATATCCACCCTCCCAGCAGGGGCGGGCCTTGCTGAGCCCCTGGCCGCTCTGGGCCAGCTCGGCGCGGGCAAAGGTCCAGCCGCTCTCGGGCGGCAGCGGCCAGCAGCGCTGGCGGTGCGCGGCGCACCACTGCCGCAGTTGGCCCAGCTGCTCCTGCGCTGCAGCAGGCGGCAGCGGCTGCAGCTGCTCCACCACACGGAAGCGGTGCTGATCGCGGGCGACCAGGGCCGCGCCGCGGGGCGCCAGCCCGCCGCTGCAGGCCAGCAGCAGCTGCAGCCACAGGGCCAGTCGCTGGGGGGCGCGGGCCTTGGCGGTGTGCACCAGCACCAGCTGATCGCCGCGCCAGCTCAGCGTTGCCTCGAGCTGCTGCCAATGCGCCAGCGGCGCACGGGCTTCACCGAGCTGGGCGAGGCAGCCGGCCAGCGAGCTCCAGCGCTGCTCCAGCTGACGCACCTCGAGGGCTCCGGCCGCCAGCGGCGGCAACAGGCCGCGGCCGCGCTCCAGCTGCTGCCAATCGGGCGGCTCGGCAGCCTCGAGCTGGCCGCGCAGCAGGCTGGCCCGCTGCCGCTCCGGCAGCTCCAGGGCCTCCAGATCCAGCAGCGGCTGGTCGAATTCGCGCGGTCGCAGGCCCAGCCGCTCCAGCCAACAGCGCTGGGGCGCGGCGATCCACGCGTGCAGCTCGCTCCAGAGCACGGGCTCGGGCTCGGGGGCATCAGCCGCCGGCTCGGGCGGGGAGCTGAAGGCCAGGCCGCGCTCGGGGCCGGCAGCAGCGCCCGTCAGGGCCTGCTCCAGCTGCTGGCGGGCCTGCAGCAGGCGCCGGTCGCAGCTGGCCGGCGGCCAGGGGCCCTGGGGCTCAAAGTTGCTGCGCTCCAGAGGGTTGGCGGCATGCTCCCGCAGCGGCACCACAGGCAGCTGCTGGTTCAGCAGCTCCAGCCACTGGCGCACGGGCGTGGCGGGCTCCAGCCGCTCGCCGCTGCGCTCATCGCGGCAGCTCCAGGCCAGCAGCAGGTGCTGCCGCGCCGACAGCAGGCTCTCGAGCAGCACGTAGCGGTCCTGGTCGCCGCTGTTGGGATCCCCCAGCCGCCGCTCCTGCTCCAGCAGGTGAAAGCCGGCGCGCTCCCGCCGCCGCGGGAACACGCCGGCATCCAGGCCAAACAGCACCACCACCCTGTGGGGAATGGCGCGCATCGGCTCCAGGGCGCTGATCGTGAGCGCGCCGGAGCGGTGGCCGAAACGGCCGCTGCCTTCGCTGAGGCGTTCGCCCAGCACCTCGGCCACCACGGGGGCGGCCAACTGCAGAGGGCACGAACCAGCCGCTGCCAACCAGTCGGCCAGGGCGGCATGAATCGCCTGCAGCTCCCAGGCCAAGCCGCCGCCATCGCCAAACAGGGCGCCGAGCTGCTCGCGCAGGCCCTCCACCCAGGCGGCCGGCGTGCGGGCCTGCCCCAGCCAGCGCAGGCTCGCCAGCAACTGGCGCAGCAGTTGCAGCCAGCGGCTCTGCTGCTCAAAGCTGCCCGCCATGGCCAGGGGCGCTGTGTCGGCTGGGGCCAGGCCCGGCCGCTCCGGCAGCACCAGGCCCAGCAGCAGGCGATCCAGGGCCCAGCTGAGGCTGTGGCAGGGGTTGCCACCCCGCGCGGCAGCATCGATGCCCCAGCGGAACCCGGCCCGCTGCAGCAAGGCCGTGATCGCACCGGCCTCATCGGCGGCGATGCCGTGGGCCGCCAGCAGCGGCGCGCAAGTGAGCAACTGCTCCAGGGCGCTGGCGGTGAGCCGCTCACCACCCAGGCTCAGCAGCTGCAGCAGCGCCTGGGCGATGCCGGCTTCGCTCTGCTGGCTGCGGTCGGTGAGCCGCCAGGGCAGCGCCACACCGGTGGCCTCGCTGTCGCCAAACACCGCACCCACCAAGGGCGCAAACGCTTCGACCTGCGGCGTCATCAGCAGGATGTCGCGGGGCTCAAGGCTCTCGTCGGCGGCCAGCAGCTGCAGCAGCCGATCGCGCACGATCTGCAGCTGGCGCAGCCGCCCTGGGCAGGCATGGAACTCCAGGGAGCTGTCGTCGGGCGCGCGCTGCAGCGGCTCGCTGGCGTCCCCTGGCTGGGGCGCATCGCCGACCAGCCGCTCCTGCAGCTGCTCCAGCAGGGAGGGTGAGCGCCCCTGGCCGCGGGCTGCCTGCGCCGGCGCAAAGAACAGATCACCCTCGCGGCGCAGACCCAGCTGGGTGTCGCCGCTGCCCTCGAGCAGCTGCTGAAACTCGGCCCCCAGGCGCCCGAAGCGTGCCTCCAGCCCTGGCGCCTCAAGCAGCCAGTCACCCGCCAGGGGCTGCCGCAAGGCGATCGCGTCGCTGAGCTGGCGACGGCGATCGCTGCAGCGCTGCCACAGATCCCGGCAGGGGGTGAGCAGATAGAGATCCACCGGGATGTGGCCGCTCAGGGCCTGCAGCAGCTGCACCTGCACCGGCGCCATGGCGCTGAGGCCAAACAGCCGCAGCCGCGGCGGCAGCACCCCGGCCGCAAGCGGGCCCCGGCGCAGCTGCTCGATCGCCCGCGCCACCCGCAGGCCGAAGGGCTCCTGGCCAAGCTGCTCGCGCAACAAGGCCAGCAGCAGCGGCTGCCAACCCTCACCCTGACCCCGCCACCAGGCTGCCAGCACCTCGGGCCGGTACAGGGCGTAATCGTCGAAGGCATCAGCGATGGCGCGGCCCAGCTGCCAGCGGGCCAGATCGAGCTGGGTTCGCGGCGCCCCACGCGCCTGCAGCCAATGGCGCAGGGGTGCCCCCTCGGGGTGCTCCACCACCGCATCCAACAGCTCCAGCACGGGCCACACCAGGGCACTGGCACGCCAGGGATCGGCAGCGCCCTGATCGCTGTCGGCCAGCACAGCACCCACCAGACGGCGCAGCTGGCTGCCCGGAAAGGGGAACCGCAGGTTGGCGGCGATCCCTCCCAGGCCGATGGCGAGCTGTTCGCCCAGCCATCGGCTGGTGGGCCAGGTGTTGACCACCACCTCCACCACCTCCAACGGGTCGGGAGGATCGAGCCGCAGCTGGGCAGCCAGCAGATCGGCCAGAAACTCGGCCCGGTTGCCGCGGTAGACCGTCA
>VGPQ01000046.1 GCA_016882555.1 Cyanobacteria bacterium M_surface_7_m2_040 | reverse complement strand
TCTCAGGGGAGCCAATCGGCCTGTGCCGTGTTCGCAGGAGCTGCCGGCGCGATCAGCCGCGAGGCTTGATCAGCTGCAGCACCTGGGGGCTGCGGGCGGCCAAGCGTCGTTCGTGATCGAGTGCGGTGAGAATCAATTTTGCGGCCGCACTGATCTCACCGCGTTCGGCAGCATCCTTAGCCAGACCATGGCAGTGCGCGATCTGCCGTTCGAGCTGATCGCTCTGAGGGGGTCCAAACGATTGTGGAGATCGCATTGGCTTGATTTGAGCAGCCGTCACCCGAAAAATTGTTCCTTTCTAGCCATACGCATTCAACACGATCGCCGCAGCGGTTGTGATGAGGAATCGACCTAAGTACCAGGCTCCTCACAATTACCCCCCAGGGCCTCGATCTGCCGACGGAGATCGGCGGAACGGTTGTGATCACCACGCGTCAATGCGATGGCCAGAGCGAACTCCAACTTTTCCAACTGGTGTTCACCCAGGGTGCCGCCTGCTTGCACCACGGGATTGGCCCGGCACTGACTGGAACGGACCTGCCGGGGACCCGAAGGGCCGGAACAGGAGGTTTGGGGATAAGCCATGGCTGACTTTCTTCCCATTCTGCCACCGCTGACCAGGGCCTCAAGGGCTCGAGCAGGACGCTCAAGCCGCAAAGGATTCGGCCCCTGGGGCCAGAGCTGCCGAATCGATCGGCGTGGGGTCGCTGCCCAGCAAGCTGCGGCAGTCGTTCAGCAGCCGCTCCACGCTTTCAAGGCTGCCGAGCTCCGCTGCGCTGATCTCAGGCGGCGCATCGAGATTGGACACAGCGAGCTCCAGGGCTGAAAAACGCTGCTCCAGGCGCACCAACCGGTGCGACAGGGCATGGATGGTCTGAGCCAGATCCTCGGTGCTGCGGGTGATGCGAAACGAGACCGATTCCTGCGTCATGGGATGGGAGCCCGGTACTGCCCCGATGACAACACACCCGCAGCCCGACCTCAAGTCGGCAGGTCAAGCAGACTTCGGTCCATGAACCCTTCCGTCTGGACCCTGCTGCTGTATGGCCTCGCTGGTTGCAGCGGCGGACTGCTGGCCCTGCGCACCGGCATCCCGGCTGCCCCCCTGGCCGGGGCCCTGATCGGTGCAGCGTTGGTGAGCCTGAGCGGAAGGCTGGAGATCGCCCATTGGCCGGCCGGCAGCCGCACGGCCCTGGAGATCGCCATCGGCACCGTGATCGGCACCTCGCTCACGGCGCCGGCCCTGCTGGAATTGCAACGGTTGTGGAAACCAGCCCTGTTGATCACCGTGACCCTCGTGCTCACCGGGATCGTGGTGGGGTTGTGGACCAGTCGTCTGTTGGGCATCGATCCCGTGGTAGCCCTGCTTGGCGCCGCGCCGGGCGGCATCAGCGGCATGAGCCTGGTGGGGGCCGAATTCGGCGTGGGAGCCGCCGTGGCCGCCCTCCATGCCGTGCGCCTGATCAGCGTGCTGCTGGTGCTGCCGCTGGTGGTGAAACTGCTGCCCTCGCCATAGGAGCCATCGCAAGGATGTGAGGGCGGCGGGGCCTCGACAGAATGGCTTTAATCGATACGGTTGGCCCGACGTTTCCATCGGCCCCGTGATGACGCTCCCGCACTCGACCCGGGTTGGTGCCATCCAAACGAGCCAACAGCCCCTCGCCGGTCTCGCCAAGGCCAGCTCCCTGGTCGTGGCCCTGATGGGTGCGGCGCTGGTGATGCCCTGTCAGCCGCTGATGGCACAAAGCAACAGCGCCGATAGCACTGCTGGGGGCAAGGGAGCCAAGACCTACTGCTTCATGCGCAGTGCTGGCAACACCCACAAAGTGAGCTGGGAAGCGGCCTACGCCCTGATCAAACGGCAAAGCGCCTCCCTGTTCAAGACCTCACCCGAACATGCGTCGGTGATGATCACAGAAGCCGTGGTCAACAACCCCAGCTCCTTTCCGGACTGCAGCAAATATCTTGGAGACCTCTACGTCAAGTAACGCGATGGTGATGGGGAGTTGCCACGGGTGAAGCACACACCACTGGCCCTGCTGGCCATCTGCTTCAGCGCCCTACTGCTCGGCGGCTGCAGTGAGGCGGAGCTGCCCGAGCGCAGCCTGCAGGCCGACGACTGCCTGCGAGAGGTGCGTCTGGATCAACTTCAGCAGGCCATCAACCGCTGCAACAAGGTTGTGGCGCAGTTCCCCAGCGATCCTGCTCCCCGCAACGAACGTTCGCTGCTGCTGGCCCTGGCCGGCGACGATCCAGCCGCCTGCCGCGAGATCGAGGCGGCCACCGCCCTGGCTGCCAAATCCAAGCCGGCAAGCCTCGACCCGATGCTGCTGTCGGAGCTGAGGGTTCGCCAACGCAGCTGCCAAGCGGCGTCGTGATCGCCCGGCTCAGGCTGCGTTCAGCAGCTCATCAACCATGGCCGCCAGGCGCTGACGCCTGAGCAGGCGTTCATGGCTGCCCAGCACCACAGCGATCCGTTCGGCCTTGCTGGCGATCAGGCCATCGACCAGCTGGTCAGCCACCCCCAGCTGCAACCAATGGCTCTGCAGGGCCGCGCCCATGCCGATGCGGTGGCAGCGGTCCTCGGCCTGCTCGGCGTCGCCGGGGGTCCAGGGCCGCTCCAGGAGCACCACATGGCGGGCCCGGTGCAGCGTGAAGCCAAGCCCGCCGGTGCCATAGGTGGCCACCATCAACGGTGTATCTCCACGTTGAAAGGCATCCACCAGCTGCTGACGCTCAGCGGCAGGCACAGCCCCGGTGAGCAATCCTGCCGCGGCATTGGGGGCCAAAGCACGGTGCAGGGCCTGTGCCGAGGCCACGAAGGCGGTGAACACCACCACCGCCTCACCGCGCTCCAGCAAGGGGGCAATCAGGGCCGCGGCCGCCGGCAGTTTGTGGTGTGAGCCGAGCTGCCGCAACGCGGTCAACACCGCCAGCGCCTCCGCATCGCGGCGCACCAGGCCCAGGGCACAGCGCCGCCGGTAGTCGCGCACCACCGCATCGAGAGCCTGTTCAAACTGCCAGGCCTGCTCGGCCGTGAGGGTCACCGGCAGCGTCTGGCGATGCTTGGGCGGCAGATCCAGACAATCCTGCTTGCGCCGGTGCAGCAACAGTGGGCGGAGCAGCCGCTGGAGTTCGGGCAGTTCACTGGCCCCCTGGGCCTGCCACAGGCGCCGGCCATCCTGCTCACGCCAGTGACCGGCGCAGTAGCGCAGCTCAAACGCCCGCTGATCGTGGGCCAGCGGATGGGCGATCGCCGCCAGCAGCGGAAACAACTGCGCCGGACGGCCATTTTTCATCGGCGTGCCGGTGAGCAGCCAGCAGGCGCGCAGGCGGGGATGGCGGGCCAGGCGCAACAGGGCGGCCGTGCGCTGGGCGTGAAGGTTCTGGGCGTAGTGAGCCTCATCGACGATCAGCAGGCATCCCGCTGGCGGCAACTCAGCCGGCAGCGCCGCCCAGCTGTGCAGATCGATCCGCAACTGCAGGGCCGCCGCCTCCCGCTGCCAGTGACCATGCAGACCGACGGGAGCCACCACCACCAGGCGGCATTCCGCTAATCGCACCATCGCCCGGGCGGCGGCGAGGGCCGTGAGCGTTTTGCCCAGGCCCATCGCATCGGCCAGCAGCGCACCACGACGGGCCAGCAACCACCGGGCCCCAGAGCGTTGATGGGCAAACAGGCGGCGGTCATCGGCAAGCGGCTGATCGAGGGCCGCCGCTGCCACCAGCTGGCGATGGGGCGGCAAAGGTGGCAGCGGCTGGGCCAGCCAGATGAACCACTGCTGCAGGTGCGGTTCGGTGACGAAACGCTCACCCAGGGCGCTCTGCAAGCTTTGGGCTGCCTCGAGCGGAAACTGCCAGCAGCGGCGTTGGGCACACCACTCCCCGCGGGGACGCAGGCTGCGCAACTGGGCCTGGGTGACAGCGTCGTAGGGGCTGATGACCTCGATCAGACCCGTGGCACCCAAACGCAGCAAGCAGCGGTCAGCCGGCACGCAATTGGCGCAAATGCAGTCTTCGACACATTGACACCCCAGCGACCGGCGCCAAACTGCCGCCAACAGAATGGCAGGCATGCACGCTCGGGATGCGATTTTCCTCGAGGACCTCTGCCCCAAACTGCGCGTGCGCCGCTGGCGCCAGAACCTGCACCGGGTCACCAACCAGCGCTGCATTTACTGCGGCAAAGCTTCGGAATCCATCGACCACGTGCTGCCCCAGAGCCGGGGCGGGCTCAGCGTGACCGAAAACTGCGTACCCGCCTGCCTGGCCTGCAACGGCCACAAGGGGGATGCCGATGCGTTCGGTTGGTACCGGCGCCAGAGTTTCTACGATCCTCGCCGGGCGATGGCCATCCGTGCCTGGACCGAGGGTGATCTAAAGCTGGCGCTGCGCCTGCTGCAGTGGGCCGACCCCTCCAGTGCAGCACCACAGGCCCAGGGCGTGGATCACCAGACCCGGCAGGCCGCAGCACCATTGTGGCGCTGGCAGATGGCCGCCTGATCATGGGGCTGCTCGGGAGCGATCAGCACAGCCGCCAACGACAACACCACAGCCAGTAGGGCTGGAGCAGCATGGACCCCAGCGTGGCCAGACGCCTGCCGGCGCGGCGAAGGAGCGTGAGAGGCCGCGGAGAAGGATGCCGGCGGCAGCGAAGCGGAGAGCGGCGATGCGCAGAGGGGCGCTGGGCCGAGAGGCGATGCCGGGAACGACGCGGCACAGTGGGAGGCGACAACCATGAATTCAGCAACAAGTAGTACAAGCGTACTGAAGCAGTGGAGTGGCGTCAAGCTGCTGGTGCTGGGTGGGGGGTTCTGCGGCCTGCGGATGGCCTGGACGGCAGCCGCCGCCGGCATCCATGGCTGCGTCAGCCAACGGGACCCCGCCCAGCTGATCAAGCTGCCGACGGGGTGGGCGCCCATCGGCTTCGACTCCACCGCTGGCCTGATCCCGACGCTGGAGGATCTCGAGGGCGTCACCCATGTGCTCAGCACCATCGCCCCTGACAGCGCCGGCCAGGATCCGGTCCTGACGCATCTGGGGGAGCTGTTAGTGCGGCTGCGACCCCAATGGCTGGGGTACCTCTCCACCACCGGGGTTTACGGCGACTCCGGCGGCGCCTGGGTCGACGAACAGAGCCTCTGCAGACCAGGACCCGGCCGCAGCCAGGCCAGGCTGCGCTGTGAGCAGACCTGGCACGCCCTCGGCCTACCGCTGCAGATCTTTCGCTTGCCGGCCATCTATGGCCCGGGCCGCAACCCCTTGGCCGAGCTGCGGGCAGGCCGTAGCCGGCTGCTGCACAGGCCCGGGCAGGTGTTCTGCCGGATCCATGTGGATGACATCTGCGGCGCCCTGTTGCACTGCATGGGATCAGCGCGGGCGCAACAGCACGCAGTGATCAACGTGTGCGACAACGAGCCCTGCCCCTCCAGCGAGCAGCTGGGCTACGCCGCCCATCTGCTCGGCTGCAAACTGCCGGAGCTGCAACGCTTTGACGATGCCGCAGCGCAGATGAGCCCGATGGCACGCAGCTTCTGGATGGACAACAGGCGGGTCAGCAACGCCCTGCTGTGCCGCCAGCTCGGCTACCAGCTGCGCTACCCCACTTACCGCGAAGGCTTGCGGGCCTGCCTGGCCGAAGAGGAAGCAGGACAGTCGCCGGCTGCGGGAGCAGGATCAGCCACGTAGGGAACCCCAAGGTCCTGCAGGAACCGCCCCCAGCGCAATTCAATCCAGCCCTTGCTCACCCCGGTGACCAGGCCAAACAGGATTCCAGCCAGCAACATCCAGCGCAGCATGGCCCACGCATCAGGCAGCCAGGTCCCATCCAACTCCAGCGCCGGGCGGCTGGCGATCGCCCTCGGGGATCCGGCCGGCATCGGCGCCGAGGTGACCCTCAAAGCGTTGGCCTTGCCCGCCGGGCTGGCCCTGGATCCACCGCCGCTGCTGGTGGGCTGTAGGCGTTGGCTGGAGGCGAGCTACGCGGCCCTGCGGGAGGGCAGCCAGGAGCCGCTGCGGGATCCAGCCAGCCTGGAGATCGTCGACCAACCCCTGACCAGCACGGTCACGCCCGGGGAACGCACAGCGGCCTGCGGCGGCGCCTCATTTGCCTGGCTGACCAGCGCCGTCGAGCTGGTGCAGAGCGGGCGCTGCCAGAGCCTGGTGACAGCACCGATCGCCAAGGCGAGCTGGCAGGCCGCCGGCCACGCCTATCCGGGTCAGACCGAGCGCCTGGCAGAGCTCTGTGGAGGCGCCCCAGCCTCAATGCTGTTCACCGCCCGCTCCCCCCTGGGCAGCTGGCGCCTGAACACGCTGCTGGCCACCACCCACATCCCGCTGGAAGCGGTGCCCGGCGCACTCACACCAGCGCTGATCAGCACCAAGCTCGATGCCCTGCTGCAGTTCTGCCAACGCTTCAGCCAGCGGCCACGGCTGGTGGTGGCCGGGCTCAACCCCCACGCCGGTGAAGCCGGCCTGCTGGGCCGCCAGGAGCAGGACTGGTTGGAACCCTGCCTTAGGAGCTGGCAGGCCCGCCATCCCGAAGCCCAACTGGAGGGCCCGCTGCCGCCGGACAGCTGCTGGCTCAGCGCTGCCGCCGCCTGGCAGAACCAGGGTGAGGGCGCCGATGGCTATCTGGCGCTGTACCACGATCAGGGGCTGATCCCGGTGAAGCTGCTGGCCTTCGATGCGGCGGTGAACACAACCGTGGGGCTTCCGTTCCTGCGCACATCCCCCGACCACGGCACTGGCTTTGCCATTGCCGGCCAGGGCATCGCCCGGGCCACCAGCATGGCGGCCGCGATCGAAACCGCCCTGGCCCTGGGCTGAGCGGTGCCGCTGGGCGCCCAGCGCTAACCGGGTTTGACCCGCATCAGCACCTGGCCGAACTCCACTGGCGTGCCGTTCTCCACCAGGATCTCCACCACCTCGCCACTGACCTCGGATTCGAGTTCATTCATCAGCTTCATGGCCTCAAGGATGCAGACCGTCTGACCGCTGCTGATGCGAGCACCGATCTCCACAAACGGGGGATCACCCGGAGCCGGAGCGCGATAAAAAGTGGCCACCATCGGCGCCGTGATCTCCAGCAGATCGCTGCGCACCGCGGGAGCTGTGGGCGGGGGTGCCGAAGGGATCGCTGCCGCAGCGGGGGCGGCAGCAGCAGCCGGAACAGTGGCCGCCACCGGCAGGGGAGCGGTTTGTATCACCTGTGGCGCCTGCCCAGGAAGGTTGCGGCGCACCTCGAGGCGAAAATCGTCCCCCTCGAGCTTGAGCTCCTGGATGTCGCTGTCGGCGAGCAGGGCCAGAAGCTGATGAAGCTGGTCGTGATCGAGCTGCATGGGATTCAGTTCTCCCGGCCGAGGTAGCTGTCGGTGCGCGTGTCGATCTTGATCTTTTCCCCGATCGACAGAAACAGGGGCACCATCACCTGGGCTCCCGTCTCCACAATGGCGGGTTTGGTGCCGCCGGTGGCCGTATCTCCTTTGACACCAGGATCGGTCTGGGTGATCTCGAGCACCACCGAATTGGGCAGTTCCACCTCCAGGGGCTTGCCATTCCAGGAGACCACGTTCACCTCCATGCCCTCCTTGAGGTACTTGCGGCTGTCGCCGATCTGCTTGGCCGTGAGTCGAGTCTCCTCGTAGGACGCCATGTCCATGAAGACGTAGTCATCGCCTTCCATGTACGTGTGCTGGAGGGTGCTCTTCTCGAGCACGGCCTGAGGAAGCATCTCGCCGGCGCGGAAGGTCTTTTCCACGACGTTGCCGCTCTGAACGGCCTTGAGCTTGGTGCGCACAAAGGCCGAGCCCTTGCCGGGCTTGACATGCAGAAACTCGACGACGCGCCAGACCTGGCCATCCAGCTCAATGGAGGTTCCGGTACGAAAGTCGTTGCTGGAGATCATTCCGGCGGGTCGGATCTGGCGGATTGTACGGCTGGCTACCAGAGCTGCCCTGAACATCGGGCAACACGACGCACAGAGCTGTGCCAAAGTCCGCCCAACCACAGCAGCGCCATGGCTCAGGCTGAGATTGGGGAGCAGTTCAGGCATCCAAGCGTCTCCATCAAGATCTGCTGGCACGGCCTGCTCAGAACCCTGATGGGCCTGCTGCTCAGCGTCGGCCTCAGCCTCTGCTCCGGGGTGATCACCGCAGCGCCGGCCTGGGCAGCCCTGCCTGAAGGCAATGCCGTGAAGGATCCCAGCGCGATCCTGCGCAATGCCCTGCCGATCCAGGCGCCCGATCTGCAGGAGTTGCAGCGCCGGCTGGAAAGCACCAGCGATGACCTGCGGGCCAAGCGTTGGAACGCCCTGGTGAGCACTGCCAACCGCAGCCAAGTTCTGCTGGGCAGCAAGCACGATGCGATCCTCGCTGCCGTGCCCGAAGCCAACCGGGCTGCCGCTGCAGCACTGCTGG
>VGPQ01000045.1 GCA_016882555.1 Cyanobacteria bacterium M_surface_7_m2_040 | reverse complement strand
CTGCTGCCTATGACGTCTCTCGGCTCACCAACCGTGATGCTCTGCAAGCGCTTGAGGCCCTGATGGCGTTGCCCCAGGTCGCCTTGATTGAGGAACCTCCCAGTGTGATGGAGTGCTGGGCACGGCTTGGCGCGATCAGCAAGGCGGCCCCGAAGCTGTGGATGGACGCTTATCTGGCTGCTGTAGCGATCACAGGAGGTTGGACGTTGTTGTCCCTGGATCGGGACGTCCTGCAGTTCGAGTCTCAGGGCCTGCAATGTTTATTGCTTGCATAGCCATCGTCAAGGTCTGAGCTGTTTCAGCCAGGGCTCGAGCGGTTCGCAGCGGATGCCGTCGATCACCAGGGGCTCCGGGCACAGCGACAGCAGCAGGCAATCGGCTTCGGGGTAGTCGGCGGCAAAGGCCTTGAGCCCCTTGAGATCGCGGCGGTCGATGCGGTGGCTGCGCTTCACCTCGATGGCCCAGAACAGATCAGGGCCGTAGACCACAAAATCGACCTCGAGCCCGCTGCGGGTGCGCCAGAACTGCAAACTCGCTCCCCCGGGCCGCAGCTGGCACAGCGCACGCAGATGCTGCGCCACCAACCCCTCGAGCGCCAGGCCATCGATCTCGGCGGGCGCATCGAGCGGACCACGCGGGCGCAAGGAGCGGAACACGCCGGCATCGAAGAAATACAGCTTCTGGTGCTGCACCAGCTGACGCTGGGCCCGCCGTTGAAACACCGGCAAGCGAAAGGCCAACAGCAGGTCTTCCAGAATGTCGAGATAGGCCTCGGCCCGCTTGCGCGGAATCTCGGTCTCACGCGCCAGGGCGGCCAGATTCAGCTGGCTTGCCTGGGAGAAGCTGATCGCCTCGAGAAAACGGGCAAAATCGCCCACCTGCCGCACCAGTGCTTCGGCCTGCACCTCTTCCTGCAGATACAGCCCGGCGTAGGCCGCCAGGGTGGCCTCTGGATCCGGCGCCTGCCACACCAGCGGCACCAGCCCGATGCGCAAGGCGCGTTGCAGATCAAAGGCGGTGCCCAGCTCGGCGGCCATGAAGGGCGGCATCTGGGCCGCCACCAGACGCCCCCCCAGCAGATTGGCCGCGCCCCGACGCAGCTTGCGCGCGCTGGAGCCGGTCAGCACAAACCGCAGATCGGTTCGCTCTTCCACTAGGGCGTGCACCACATCGAGCAGCTGCGGAGCCTTCTGGATCTCATCGATCACCACCGTGCTGATGCCCGGTTCTGCGGCGATGCGCTGTCGCAGCCGTTCGGGCCGGGCCTGATAGGCCCGCAACACCTCCGGGGCCAGGAGATCCAGCCGCAGCGCGCCGTCAAACACTTGCGCCAGCCAGGTCGACTTGCCCGTGCCGCGGGGGCCGAACAGAAAGAAGCTGCCCGCAGGAGGCTGCAAAAATCGACCTAGAACCGCCATTTTTGCTGCGAAAATGGAGTTTCTGGCGCCACTTTAGCGACCTTTTGGCTTGCCGGTGTGTGCCATGGGCCGTATGGTGTCGACCTGGGCTCAGGCCTTGGCTTCGCCGGCTTTGAGCATGAAGCCCACGCCGCGCACGGTCTGAATCAACGTGGGTGCGCCGCTGCGCTCGATCTTGCGGCGCAGATGGCGCACATACACATCCAGCAGGTTGTCGTCGCCCACCACCAGGGGGCCCCACAGGGCGGTGTAGATCGCTTCACGGCTGTGCACCTGCTGCGGCTGGCGGAGTAGCAGCAGCAGCAGGTCAAATTCCTTGGCCGTGAGGTTGATCGCCTCGCCGCCCCGCCACACCTCGCGGCTGGCGGGCCGCACCACCAGATCGGCCAGGCTCAGCTCCTCGTGCTCCATCCCGGCCAGGTAGGTGCGGCGCAGCCGGGCCCGCACCCGCGCCAGCAGTTCCTCCAGCGAGAAGGGCTTGGTGAGGTAGTCGTCGGCGCCGGAATCAAGGGCTTCGACCCGTTCGCGCACGTCGTCGCGGGCGGTGAGCATCAGCACCGGGGTGGCCAGGTTGGCCTGGCGCAGGCGGCGGCACACCTCCACGCCGCTGAAGTCGGGCAGGCTCCAGTCGAGCAGCAGCAGATCCCAGCTCTCGTTGCGGATCAGCCCCAGGGCCTGCTGGCCGCTGCCGGCCTCGCTGCAGCTGTAGCCCTCAAACTCCAGCTCGGTGCGCAGAAAATGGCGCAGCTCGGGGTCGTCATCGACGATCAGCAGGCGGGGGGCAGCCAGGGGACGCGAGGGTCGGGATGGAACGAGCCGCCGTCGGAGGGAGCTGAAGCCAAACAATAGGGGTATCGGCCCAGCTGCAACCCCACCGGCTGCCCGCACCCGCAGACCCGCGGCCCTGTGCATCCTTGCCCTGCGAATGGCCGATCCTTTTGGATCGCCGTGCTCTGAGAATCGATGTACATCTGTCCATCCAGACTGAGTGCCGCCCGATCAGCTGTGCCGCGCCCGATCGCGCCCTTTCAACGGCTTGAGGCGAAGGATCCAGGCCAGCCATCGCCAGCTATAAGAAAGCCTCACCTTGAGACGACCCCAGGTGGTTTCAGCATGGCTGGTGCAGCGGGCGCCCAACCTGTCGGCGCGGCTGGCGCGCTGGGGTGTGGTGATCGTGCTGGTGTATGCCCTGGTGGCGCTGGTGATGCCGCTGCTGGTGCACAGCGGCCTGCTGAGTGATCCCACCCTGGGGGTGGACAATCCGGTCAATGCGCCGCCCTCGCCGGCCCACTGGTGCGGCACCGATCGCCTCGGCCGCGATGTGTGCGCCCGCACCCTGGCCGGCAGTGGCGTGGCCCTGCAGGTGGTGACCCTGGCGGTGCTGATCGCCCTGCTGATCGGCGTGCCCCTGGGCATGATCAGCGGCTACCTGGGCGGTCCGCTCGATCGGCTGCTGGTGCTGCTGATGGACACGCTCTACACCCTGCCGGTGCTGTTGCTTTCGGTGGTGATGGCGTTCTTGCTGGGGCGGGGGATCCCCAATGCCGCTGCCGCCCTGTGTGTGGTGTACATCCCGCAATACTTCCGGGTGGTGCGCAACCAGAGCGTGCAGATCAAGGCCGAGCTCTACATCGAGGCGGCGCGCTCGCTGGGGGCCGGGCCTCTGTGGATCCTGCGCCGCTACCTGCTGCGCAATGTGATCACCTCAGTGCCGGTGCTGCTCACGCTCAATGCCGCCGATGCCGTGCTGGTGCTGGGTGGACTGGGGTTTCTGGGGCTGGGTCTGCCTGAAACCGTGCCCGAGTGGGGCAGCGATCTGCAACAGGCCCTCACGGCCCTGCCCACCGGCATCTGGTGGACAGCGCTGTATCCGGGGCTGGCGTTGTTTGTGCTGGTGCTGGGATTGTCGTTTGTGGGCGAAGGGCTGGAGCGCTGGCTGAGTGAAGGCTGAGCCCGCTCCCCTGCATTCGGGGCTGCCACACAGCGCTCGATCGGGCCAGAATGGTCAAGTCCTGAGCTGACCCGTGCTCATGCCCTGGTGGTTGGACGGCGTGCTGCTGCTCACGGCGTTTTTGCTGTGGTTCTGGGGCAGCGCCCACCGCGACGATGTCTGGGGGCTGCTGCAGAAGCTGCTGGCCGTGGTCGCCGTGGCTGTGGTGCTGCTGGGCGGCCGCCAGATGCTGCTGGAAGCGGGTGTGCTGGCGCTGGCGTTGTGGTTGCCAGGAGCTTCGAGTCGGCGTTTGCGCAGCTTCAGCAGCGAAGCCGCAGGGTTCGAGGGATCTTCTCGCTGATCGCCCCGTGGGCGTCGAGCCCGGGATAGGGCCTGCCCTGCTGATCACACCAGCGGGCCACCTCGGGGTAGGCCCAGGCAAACAGCAGGCGGCTGTAGCGCTCGCTCGGCACCCCCTCGCCACAGCTGGGCAGCAGTCCGGCGGCCTGGCGCTGGCGCAGGGCCTCAAACAGCAGTGTTGCGCTGGCAACGCTCACATTGAGCGACTGCACCATGCCCTGCATCGGGATCACGATCGCCTGATCCACCAGCGCAGTGGCTTCCTGGCTGAGGCCCCACTTTTCGGCCCCCAGCACAAACGCCGTGGGGCCGGTGAAATCACAGCTGCGGTAGTCGACCGCTGTGGCGCTGAGATGGGTGCCATAGAGGCGAAAGCCCTGGGCCTTGAGCTGGCTGATCGCCTCGGCGCTGCTGGCGTGGGCGTGCAGCGGCACCCACTTCTCGCTGCCCTTGGCGGTGTTGTTGAACGTGCGCTGCCGGCCCTTGAGGCTCACCACATGGGCTTCGAGCACCCCCACCGCGTCGCAGCTGCGCAGAATGGCCGACAGGTTGTGGGGCTTGTCGACATGCTCCAGCAGCACGGTGAGATCGGCCATGCGGCGATCGAGCACCGCCTTGAGCCGCTCAAATCGCCGGGGCAGCAGGGGCATGGCAGACAGCGCCGTGCAGACCCTTCCAGCTTCGATCACCGGGTGCATGCCGCTGTGGCTCAGATTCCGGCCGGCCGCCTCGCCACCTATGGCCAGATCGCCGAGCTGATCGGCGCCTTTGGCTGTGCTCGGCAGGTGGGTTGGGCCCTGCGGCGCTTGCCGCTGCCCAGTGCCGTGCCCTGGCACCGGGTGGTCAACGCCCAGGGGCGCATCAGCATGAGCCCAGGGCGCGAGGGCAGCGATTGGATGCAGATCGCGTTGCTGCGCGCCGAGGGCATCCCGGTCGATGCTGCGGGCCGGCTGCCGCTGCGGCGCTATCTGTGGAATCCTGCGCTGCCTTCAGTGGATGCCTCTGGTGACCCCGGCTGAGCCAGCTCCACTGGCACCAGTGGGCCTGCGGCCGCGGCTGCTGGCCTGGCAGGTGCTGCAGGCCGTGGCGGGTGGGGCCTATGCCGATGGCGCCCTGGAGCGCGTGCTGCAGCGGGCCGGTCAAGACCAAGACCAAGACCAAGGCCAAGACCGACACCGGGGGCACGGCCCCCAAGCGCTCAGCGGCGCCGATCGCGCCCTGGTGACCGAGCTGGCCTACGGCACGATCCGCCAGCAGGGCCTGCTCAACGGCTGGCTTGATCAGCTGGGCAAGGTGCCTGCCAGCCGCCAGCCCCCCAAGCTGCGCTGGGTGCTGCAGTTGGGGGCCTACCAACTGCTCTTTTGCAGCAGCATTCCGGCGGCGGCGGCGGTGAACACCGCCGTCGAGCTGGCCCGCCAGGTGGGTTTGGCGCGGCTGGCGCCGGTGGTCAATGGTCTGCTGCGCGAGCTGGATCGGCGCCATCGCAGGGCTGTGGCTCGCGCAGAAGCGGCGGATGCGGCTGCAGTGGGCACCACTGCGGGGCAGGAGGCTCCAGGGGCTCCCTGGTTGGGCCTGGAGCTGCCGCAGGATCCAGCCGCCAGCCTGGCGCTGCGCCGTTCGCTGCCGTTGTGGATCGCTGAGGCCCTGCTCAGCTGGTTGGCACAGCCCGAGGCCGAGGCGGTGGCGGCGGCCAGCAACGCCGCGCCCAGGCTTGATCTGCGGGTGAATGCGCTGCGCTCCAGTCCCAAGGCCGTGCAAGAGGCCTTGGCGGCGGCAGGTGTGTTGGCGGCGCCGCTTGCGGGGCTGCCCTGGGGGCTTGAGCTCCAGGGCCGCAGCGGCGACCTGCGCCAGCTGCCCGGCTACGGCGAGGGGCACTGGAGCGTGCAAGACCGCTCGGCCCAGCAGGTGGTGCAGTTGCTGGACCCGCAGCCGGGCGAGTGGATCCTTGATGCCTGCGCGGCACCCGGCGGCAAGGCGATCCAGATGGCCGAGCTCTGTCTGGGGGACACCCACCTCTGGGCCGTGGATCGCTCCGAAGCCCGGCTCAGGCGCCTGCAGCGCAACGCCGAGCGGCTGGGGGTGGCAGGAGCCATTCAGGTGCTGGCTGCCGATGCCACAGCGCTGCCCCAGCGGCAGCCGGACTGGCTGGGGCGTTTTGATCGCATCCTGCTGGATGCCCCCTGCTCAGGGCTCGGCACCCTGGCGCGCCATGCCGATGCCCGTTGGCGGCTCACGCCGGCGGCCATCGACGAGCTGGCAGCCCTGCAGGACCGGCTGCTGGCGGCGCTGGCGCCGCTGCTGCGCCCCGGCGGCTGGCTGGTGTATGCCACCTGCACCGTGCATTCGCGCGAAAACAGCGAACGGGTCAATGCTTTTGTGCTGCAACACCCGCACTGGCGCCTGCTGCAGCACTGGCAGCGCTGGCCCGGTGATGGCGATGGTTTTTATGCCGCCCTGCTGCAGGCCCCCGCTTAGGGGCTGGGAGGGCCGGCCACCGGCGGCGGCGGCACGGCCACCGGCGGGGCGGCGCCACCGCCTGGAGCTGCCGCGGCTGGGGGTGGTGCGGCCACGGCGCCCGGGCCGCTGGGCGGGGCGTCGGTGGGTGTGCCTTCGGGCACAGGGGCAAACTGCTCGGGCAGGGCGGGAGCCTGGGGCGCCTCGCCAGCGGCTGGGTCTGCGCCAGGGGCGGCTGGAGCCGGTTTGGCCGGCTTGGTCTCCGGCTTGTAGCTGCCCTGCAGCTGCGGTTTGGGGGGGAACGGGCGCACCGGCAGGGTCTTGCTGATCGGTGCCATGAAGTCGCGCCAGGCCAGGGTGGCGACGACGCTGGTGCTCTTGGTCTCGCGGCTGTCGTCGTAGCCCAGCCACACCCCGGTGGTGAGCTGGGGGATCGAGCCGATGAACCACAGATCGCGCCCGCCCTCCGAGGTGCCGGTCTTGCCGGCCACGGGCCGGTCGGGCAGGGCGGCGCCACCGCCGGTGCCGCCTTTGACCACCTGCTGCAGCATCCACAGCATGGTGTCGGCAATGTCGCTGGCAACGGCGCGGCGGCCCTGGTCGCCGTCGACCCGCCGGCTCCACAACAGCTGGCCGTCGGGACCCAGGATGTCTTCAAACGGGGTGGGCTTCACGTAGATGCCGCGGTTGGTGATCGCGGCATAGGCGGCGGTCATGTCGAGCAGGGTCTGCTCGTAGGCGCCGATCGCCATCGGATAAAACTTGCCCAGCTCGCGCGTGATCCCCAGGCTCTTGGCGGTCTCGATCACCCGCTCAAAGCCCAGCTCCTTGAGCAGCAGCACCGCCACGGTGTTGAGCGAGTTCTGCAGGGCTGTGGCCAGCGACACCCGCCCCAGGTAGCGGCCGCCGAAGTTGCGCGGGCAGTAGCCGGCGAAGCACTGCGGTTTGTCGATCACCGTGCGCTCCGGCAAAATGCCGGCCTTGAGTGCGCTCAGGTACACGAACAGCTTGAAGGTGGAGCCCGGTGAGCGCAGGGCCTGGGCGGCCCGATTGAACTGGCTCGTGTTGAAATCCTTGCCGCCCACCATCGCCCGCACCACCCCGGTGCCCGGCTCCATCGCCACCAGGGCCCCCTCCATCGCCCCCGGGGCAAATTTGTTGATTGAGCTCTGGGCCTGCTGTTGCCAGTTCAGGTTGAGGGTGCTGCGCACCGTGAGGCCGCCCACCTCCAGCTGCTCCTTGCTGAGCACGCTGGGCAGCTCCTGCTGCACCCAGCTGCTGAACCAAGGCGCCTGGCTGTTCCAGAACTTGGGTTCGGCCGGTTTGAGCGCCAGGGGCGTGGCATCGGCATCGGCCCGCTGGCTGGCGTCGATGAAGCCAGCCTCTTGCATGCGCGCCAGCACAATGCTGCGGCGCCGCAGCGCCAGTTCGGGATTCACCAGCGGTGAATACACCGAGGGCGCCGGCGGCAGCCCGGCGATCAGGGCCGCCTCCGGCAGGGTGAGCTGGCTGGGGGTTTTGGAGAAATAGATCCAGGCGGCGTCGGCGACCCCGTAGGCGCTCGAGCCCAGATACACCACGTTCAGATACTCGGTGAGGATCTGGCGTTTGCTGAGCTGGCGCTCGAGCTTGCCGGCCAGGGCCGCTTCCTTGAGCTTGCGGATCAGGGTGATGTCCTGGCTCAGAAACACCGTGCGGGCCAGCTGCTGGGTGATCGTGCTGGCCCCCTCCTCGACCGAGCGCTGGGTGATGTTGCGCACCAGGGCGCGGCCGATGCCCACCGGATCGATGCCGTCGTGCTGGTAGAAGCGCCGGTCTTCGGCGGCGATGAAGGCCTGCTCCACCAGGGTGGGCAGCGATTCGGGGGTGAGCTTCTCGCGCGTGGCCGGGCCGATCTTCTGGATCACCTCGCCGTCGGCCGAGAGGATTGTGAGCGTGCCGGGTCGGTTGAAGCTCCCCACCCGGCGGGCATCGGGCAGCAGCGCGTCGATGCCGCTCACCAGGGCGGCCTGCCCCAGGGCCACGCCGGCGCCCACCAGGGCTGCCGTGGCTGCCGTGCGCCTCCACCCCCAGGCGGCAGACGGCTGCGGCGTGCTGGCGGTGCTCAAGTCAGCTCAGGCTGGTGGCCACCAGCTCACTGTGGCCGATGGCCAGGGCCGTCACCAGCATCCCCAGCACCAGAAAGGGCTGGGCACTGGCCTGATATTTGACGTCGAAGGCCACCGGATCGCGCAGCAGCCAGATGTCCTGGAAGGTCATCTGCGGCACGATCAGCAGCACCAGCAACACCGCCGCAACGTGCTGGCCGATGGCGATCAG
>VGPQ01000044.1 GCA_016882555.1 Cyanobacteria bacterium M_surface_7_m2_040 | reverse complement strand
TCACATTTGTAAAAGGTTCTGGCATGGCTGCTCCCAAGCTGTCGATCGCTGAGCTCTCTGCGTCTTCTCTGATGCACCTGCGTGAGCTGGCCCAGCGCCTGGGCATCAGGAGTTACACGGCGCTGAACAAGGCCGACCTCATCGGCGCCGTCGCGGGGGCCACGGCGGCATCGACAGACCCCGCAGCGGTCGCCAAGCCCGAAGCCCATACCCACGTGGTGTTCCTGCCGCGTGATCCGCAGTGGGCCTATGTGTTCTGGGAGATCAGCAGCGCCGATCGCCAGCGCGCTGCTGCCGCTGGGGCTGGACAGCTCTGCCTGCGGGTGGCTGATGTGACCGGCCTGCCCCTGGGGGCCAGCCACCCGCATGCCTTGCAGGAACTTGTGGTCGATGCCCAGGGCAGCGAGTGGTACCTGCCGGTGCCGTTGAGCGATCGCGACTACCGCGTGGAGCTCGGGTATCGCCTGGCTGCCGGCGGATGGCTGTCGCTGGCCCATTCCTCGGTGGCACGGGTGCCGGCCGATGAACCCAGCGCGGTGGTGGCCGATGTGTTTGTGCCGTTTTCACTCGAAACCCTGCCGGTGGCCTCCCCGGAACCGGTGAGCAGCGGCGGGGTCGAGCACGAGCGCCTCTATCAGCTGGCCACCGCCGGCAGCGCCCGCAGCCGCCGCATCGGTTCCGAGGTGCTCCACGAGCATGACTTCATCAACGATCAGAGCGGCCTGCTCAATGCCTCCGGCGCCGGGGTGTGGGCCAGCGGCCGCACCGAATCGGGCAGCGGCCTGGCACGGCAGCGCTCGTTCTGGATGGTGGCCGATGCCGAGCTGATCGTCTACGGCGCCACCGAACCCAGCGCCAGCCTGTTCATCGGCGATCAGCAGGTTCCCCTCGAAGCCGACGGCACCTTCCGCGTGCACGTGCCGTTCCGCGATGGTGAGCAGCTGTATCCGATCCGCGCGATTGCCGCCGATGGCGAACAGCAGCGTTCGATCCGCATGGAGTTCGAGCGCCGCACCCCCGAGTCCCGGGTCAACACAGCCGCCGAAGCCACCCTCGAATGGTTCTGATCGCAGCAGTTCAGCTGCAGCGGTCCCTGAGCAGTCGCCCAGTGCTTATGACCTCAGGGATCGCAGCGAACACCATGGCCCAGGCCAAAGCGAGCACCGCATCCCACACCCACAGCTCAACCCAGGAGGTGGCGGTGCACATGATTGCTGCGGCAGCCCGGATCCTGTTGATGCTTGGCACGGCGATCCTGATCGGTGAGGTGGCAGCAGGTCCGGCCAGAAAGCTGATCGAGGCCCGGGCCAACCACCGTGCCAACGTCAACGAAGATGGCGAGCCCAGCGATTGAGGCGCCGCTCCCCCTGAAGGCCCAGCTTCCTAAAGGCCGCGGGCCGTGCACTTGTTCACGCTTCCCTGCAACGAGGTCTGCAGGTCGCTCCAGTTGTTGGATGGATAGGCCGCAGCAAACGCCTCGACATTGCTGCTCAGGATGCCCAGGCCTGGCTGCGCAATTGACAGGCTGAAGCCTGATCGTTGTTGCGCAGGGCCACCACAGCACTGTTGAGCAGGCTCTGCAGGTTCTGCTGCTGCACCCAGATCGGCGTGAATCCACCAGACTGTGCCAGCGCGGGCGATCCCGCGAAGGCGAGCAAGCCAAACGCTGCTGCAAGAGCGCGATGTATGGAGGGTGTTCAAGGCTCCCCATCATCAGCCACCCACCGCGAGGGCCAGAGCAGCCGAACCCCCATCAGGCCTGCCAGCCGAATCCGAGCTGGAGTGATTGTGTGCCTTTGACTCGCAATGTTGCGGAACCAGCGCCAACGCGTCGAAATGCACTGTTTTGTGTGGATCGGCGCGCCATCAAGGCCGCCATGGCTGATGCTGAACTCAGGGTCGAGCGGCACAACAATGGTCAGAGACTCACACAGAGAATCCTGTAAGACATCCAACCAAGATTCCAACCAAGATTCACACGACAAAGAGGACGCAGGCAGGACATCAATGGCAGAAGCATTGGCAGAGTCAAGGGCAGAAGCATTGGCACAATCAATACCAGAATCAAGGACAGAGCAACGCAAGACCCCGATCAGAAACTCAGCCACCGACGCAGCCCGAGACCCAGCGCCAGATGCAGCCCGAAAAGCAGCCCAAGAACGAGCCCAGGAACCAGCCCTAGCCAGAAGAATCAGGGAACGAGAGACACCTGGGAGGGCACTGAGTGGATCAGGAAGTGGGTCAGGCAGTCGATCTATCAGTGAATCAAGGCTGCAGCGCAGCACACCGGCACAGCCATACCCGCGACAACACCCCGCCGAGCTGCAGCTGGTCCCTCAGGGTTGCCAGCGGCAGCCACGACATGTGGTGCGGGAGGCCATGAGCTACTTCGCCCAGCACTTTGCCGATCCGAATGCGCTCACAACGCTGCACGAAGCGCTCGGAACCTCCGACGAATGCCTTGATTTCAGCTTTGATCATGTTCGCGGCATGACCCCCGCCGAAGCCTTGCTGGATCACCGCCTCAACCACCTGTTTGCCACACTCAGCGACCATCCCCGCCAGGGGCTGGGCTCAGCCATCCACGCCTGCGGTCTCGGTCAGACCATGAACGTGGTGAGGCGGTTTGAAACAGCCTTTGGCATCGACATGCCCCTGTTTCTGCTCACCTGCCGCCGCGCCGCCGAGGATCGCCTCTTCCGGAAGTCCCACCCGGAAGCCGAAGCCCTGGTGCTGCCTGGCTGAACAGGCGCCTGAGCTCAACGCTTCACTCCTCCGAGCAGGAGCGTCCAGCTCCAGATCACAAGCCTCAGACCTCAGGCCCAGACGCGACGCGGTCATCCGCATCCAGACGCCAGGCCCGTCGGGATTGAGCGCTGCTGCAGGGCGACGGCTCGACCCAGCAACCATGGGCCGTGGTGGGCGATGGCCTCCAGGCCTGCCGGGCATTGAGCGTTGGAGCGGCGGGGATGAACGTCATGAAGCCTTGGTGCTGATGGGTTGAACGGAAGCGATGGCAAGAACGGGTCCCCTGTCGGGATCAGAGCATCCGACAGGGACACCGTTCTTGCGGAATCCAGGGGCACCCGATCACAACGGATCGGGCTTGAAAAGCTGGCATCCGAGCGGCCGTCGGTTCCACGGGCCGCTGCAGAACTCATCATGGCATGCCACAAACAGGGGCTGCACCCCGCATCAGCACCCCGCGGCAACCGGCCCAGAGGAGGGATCCTTGCCGCCGGTCAGCGGAGCCCTGCACCGAAATCCGGTAGCTGAATCCCAGGGCACCGGGATCACTGCTGGCCCCCACCTTGAAATTCATCTGCACCGCCTGCTTGCCGGGGACCGCTGGGAAAGGGCCAAACATCTTGCCGGTGCCCATCGGCGGATGCATGCGGGTGTTGATCACCTGAAGGTTGGATCCATCGCTGAACTTCATGAATCCTTCGACCGGGTACTGGGCCCCAGGGTCCGAGGAGTTCGCCGTGAAAAAGAACTTGTAACTGCTGTAGGGCTGGGTCACGAAGAAATCGGTGTTCCAGTTGGTCTTGCCGATCAACTTGCCCCGCCCCACCGACTTGCTCACGATCGAGCTGACGCCATCGCCACCCACCGGCTGCATAAACGTGCAGCGGCCCTGGGCCCGCGCCGGATGGACCAGGGAGCCGGCCAGGGCCAGCACCGTGGCAGCAACAGCTGCGGGCAGCACTGCGGCAGCAGGTCGAGGCAGACGAGGCACACCCGAATGACGGGATCCAAGCCGAAGCAAACCAAGCAGAGCCACGATCACGTCAGGCTGATGAACTGGCGCCAACGTACCGCGATCGCCCGGCTTCAGCCGGGCACTTCAACGATGCTGTAGCACTCCCGCTCGTCGGAGCAGCAGAGATCGGCGTAATAGCGCTCCAGCACGGCGTGGGCCTCGTCGTAGCTGGCAAAGCGCTGCCCGGCGATGCCATCGAGACCACCGTCATCGCGGGTGATCAGGTAGGCGGGCTTCATCCCAGATACCACCTCAGCAGCGCCAGCACCTGACCGGCCGGCCCATGGCCGCTGATCAGCTCTCCCACAATGGCGGCCGCAAAACCCAGCATCGCCACGCGGCCGTTGAGCCGCTCCACCCCCGCCAAGGCCGTGGTGTTCCAGGGGCGGCGGGTGGTGAGCCCTTCACCGAAGCGCTCCACGGGCTCGTAGCGGAAGGATTCGTTGGTCACAGCAGCTCGGCATCGGCAGCGAGCCTATGGGGCCAGGCCCGGCAGTGGGGGGCGCCAGGCTCAGTTCCCGGTCATCGACAGCCACGCCGACCGGGCCAGGATCTGAAACAGACTCCAGAACGACCGGCAATCGCGCTGAAGCTGGGCAAACTGGCGGCTCCAGTACTCCTGGGCGGAGGCACCGCCGCGGAGCCGTTCAGCCTCGTGATCATCGAGAGCACGCATGGGGGTGTGCCCACAGCAGCATCCCCGCGATGGTGGGGGCCGTCAGCCAGCCGAACGTGCTGGCCCGCGGATCTGCCGCATGAGCCCGGCACGGTCACGCCATCACGCTGCACACCCAAGCAGCAGTTGTAAGCTCCCGGCCATGGAGCATCCGGGCTGGATTCTGGTTCCCTGGGCGGTGTTTGCCCTGGCCGCAGCGGTGAAGGTGTGGCGACTGTTTGGCGGCGTGCGGCGGGCTGCCCGCCGTGGCATGCCCCTCCATGCCACAGCGAACACCGAGCAATTCCGCACCACGCTCGAGCGCATCTGGCAGCGGCAACAGCTCAACACCTGAGCGGCTGGCTCAACGGCCGCAATCCCGCCCCGCCAGCACCGCCGCCTGACCCTTGCCATCGCGGCCGAGCGGCTGGGGGCCATGGTCGTCTTCGCTCACGTCAAAGCTGCCGCTGGCGCAGTCGAGGCTGAGTGTGCGGTTGGTGTAGATGCCCTCAGCGCGGCCCTTGCCCTGCTCCATCGCCATGCCCAGGCACTGCTGCTGGCTGCCCCAGAGGCAGCTGGCCGCCCCCAGCAGGCCGCCCAGGAGGTTGGTGGCGACCTGATTGCTGCGATCGATCTCAAACCGCCGCACCTCATAGACGCGCCGGGCCGGATCGGCACCGGGTGCAGCCGCGCGCACCAGGGGGCGACTGAAGGCTTCGCGGCTGTCGACCGTCCACTCACCAAGCCGCTGGCCCACGGCCACCTGGGTGGCCAGACCGCGGGTGAGGGCCTCGAAGCGGTCCTTGGGGTAGCCGTGGTGCTGGGGCATGATCCGCTCGTAATCACCCATCTCGAACAGCAGATTCGCTGTCTGGGTGAAGTCGTCGACCCCAAGCACGCCATGGTTGAGAAGCCAGCCGAGAAAGACCCCGGTGCGCCAGTCGGCGGCCAGCTCCTCCTGCCGCACCGTGAGTTCAAAACCGCCGCTGTAGGGACCGCGACCCTGCTCACGGTTCACCAGGTGACCCCACTCATGGGCCAGCACCGCCAGATCGAGCAACAGCAGCTCGCGATCGCTGCGGCCACGGGCGCTGCGCACGCTGCGGCGCAGATCGATCGCCATGGCGATCTCGTTGCTCTGGGGGCAGTAGTAGGCCATCGGCTCCCGCACCTCGCGCACCCCGCAGCCCTGGGCCCCATCGCCAGCCAGCAACAAGCGGGGTGGCACGCGCGGGGCCCAGTAACGCTGCAGCAGGGTATGGGCAGCCTCGAGATAGCGGCGGCGCAGATCGGGCCCACTGCCGCTGCGGCGCAGGGTCTCGAGGGCCTGGGCGGCTGCGGGGGTGGCCGTTGGGGCCGGAGGCGGCTCCAGGCCCGGGGCCCAGGGTTGGGCCGCCGCCGGATGCAGCAGGGCCAGGCCTGTGATCAACGCCGCGATCGCCGACCGCAGAGAAGCCCGCACCATCGGATCAAGAAGGGACAAAGCCCAAACGTCGCTCCACTCTTATCGAAGCCCATCCAGCCTCAAGGACGCTGAACCGCCCAGGCGGCCAGCATGCCGCCGGCAAAGCCACTCACATGGCCGATCCAGCTCACCCCGGCCGGCGAAACAAACGGCAGCAGGGTGGGCAGCACGCCGCCGTAGCCGATCAGCACCACCAGCGACAACAGCAGCGACAGGGGCCGCTTCTCAAGCCAACCGATCAGCAGCAGATACCCCAGCAGCCCATAAACAACGCCCGACAGCCCATGGCTGGCGGTGGGCCACAGCAACCACACCGGAATCGCCATCGCGTAGACCCCCAGCCACACGGCGAGGTAGTCGCGGCGACCCTTGATCAGCACCAGCCACGAGAGCGGCACAAACACCAGGCTGTTGGCCAGCAGATGCCCGAAGCCGCTGTGACTGAACGGAGCGGTGAACACACCGATGAAGGAACCCCCCGGGATCATCGGCAGATTCCAGCGCCCGCCGAACAGCACCTGGTCGATCAGCTCCTGGCCCCAGGGGATCAACAGGATCAGCGGCGGCAGCAACAGGGTGCCGCCAAGCCGGGCCAGGCGGCGATCCATGCGTTGCGCCAGGGTGTCGCCCACAGAGCTGGATGCAGATCAACGGCCATGCTGCAGCTTTGGCGCTGCAGACGGCGATCGCCGCTGCCCCAGCCAACTAACACGGGAGCCCGCCATGGCCGCCGTTGTCACTTGCTGCGTTGTTGCTGCTGTGGAAGCTCATGGTGCCGGCACCGATGACGCAGCTGTTGGCTGACCCAGCCGCCGAAGCAGCGGCACCTGGAAGCCGGGAGCTGAGGCCGGCGCGGCTGCCACCGCTGCATGACAGCGGCTGGAGCGCGGCGCCTTGACCAGCCGGATCAGCGATCGGCAATCAGCTCGCGGTACCACTCCTCCTCACCATGGCGGGAGCCGGATTGTCCGACCGGACCACGAAAGCGGTGATACGGGCTGCGGCTGAGGTCGCCGCTGGCGATGGCTTGTTCGTGCAGGGCCATGCGCTGGCGGGCCAACTCCAGGCGCTCAGGGGTCTGGCCCTGGGAAAGGCCGGGGGACTGGGCCGCGAGCGCCGGGGTGGCACCCATCAGGGTCAGCGCGGTGGCCAGGGCGGAAAACAGCGGTTTCATCGGAAGCGGTGTGCTCTCCATCCGGTGTAAGGCCTGCGACCAGGCACCCTCAAGCGACAAATGTCGGGTCTTGTGCCTCCACCTCTGGTGCCAGCGGAATCAGGCGAATCGAGTCGCGGCCCAGATGGATCGCAAAATGGTCTCCGGGCTTGGCATCGAGCAGATCGATGTAAGCCTTGCCCACCATCAGGTTGCCGTTGAACTGCACTTTCGTGTGGTACGGCAGGCTGCGCCCGGTTCGGCTGATGCGCTTGCCCTTCTGACGTTCGCCGCCGTGACGCCCATGGCCCAGCGGCAGGCCCTTGGCCTCGAGCAGGGCCTCAAAGAAGGCGGTGTAATTGAGCCGTTCATGGCCATTGCCCGAACCGCTCACATACCCGCAGCGGCGCACAATCTCCGCCCTTGGCAATGACTTGAACTGATCAACCGCCTGCAGCAAATCAACACCAATCAATGCCATGGGAATCCCGTTGCGATGGGATTCGATCCCAGCATTGCGATGGCCCCGCTGACGGCGTTGCACCAGATCAGTGGCCCGAGCGAGGCAGCCGTGCAGCAGCCCTGCAGCAACAACCGACAGCCGAGAGTCAAGGCGTCAGATGCTTGAGAAACCACTCCTGCGACCAGACGGCCACCTGCTCCAGCGCCCCGGGTTCGGCAAACAGATGGCCAGCGCCGGGCACCACCCGCAACTCATGCACCCCCTGCAGGCGGGCAGCAGCCCAGGTGTTGAGCTCGAGCACATCCACATCGTGGCTGCCCACCATCAGCAAGGTGGGGCATCGCACCTCACCCAGGCAAGCTGGCACGAGATCAGGTCGACCGCCGCGGCTGACGATCGCTTGGATCGGAGCCTCCGGCCGGGACGCGGCGGCCAGGGCCACCGCGGCGCCACTGCAACACCAGCACAACCGAAGTGGAAGCCGAGGCCGATCAGCTGGCGAGCCAGGGGTTGCGCGTGCTGGCCCTGGCGATCCGCCGGCTCGACGCCAACTGGCCCTCGCTAAGCAGCACCGCGCTGGAGCAGGAGCTCTGCTTCGTGGGGCTGATGGGACTGATCGACCCCCCGCGCGCCAAGGTGCCGGCCGCCATTGCGGCCTGCCGCGACGCCGGCATCCGGGTGACGATGGTCACCGGCGATGGTCCCCTCACGGCCGAGGCGATTGCCCGCCAGATCGGACTGCTGAATGCCGATGGGGATAGCGATGCCGATGCCGAGCGCGTCGTGCACGGCGACGACCTGGGCCGGCTCAGCGAAGCTGCACGTGGCCCGACAGGCCTCAACCGTGACCTTTCTGCTGATCGTGGCCGGCCAGATGGGCACACTTATGGCCTGCCGCAGCCGCTTCGCCCCCTTCTGGAGCCGGTTGCGGGTCGACAACGGCCTGTTCTGGATCGGAGTGCTGAGCGAACCGGTAGTGGCCGGTCTGCTGGTACTGCTGCCGGCACTCGCTGCG
>VGPQ01000043.1 GCA_016882555.1 Cyanobacteria bacterium M_surface_7_m2_040 | reverse complement strand
AGCAGCACCACCGGCGCCGTGGTGATGATCCTGGTGACCGTGGCGCTGATGGACGCGCTGCTCACCAAACTTCTGTTTGGCTGAAACGCTGCCGCCATGAGCTCGCCACCCACCCCTGCTGCCGCCATGACCTCCTCGCCCCAGCCCGCAGCCGCTTGCGCTTCGGATCCCGTGACCCTGGCGCCGCGCTACTGGGTGCCCTTGGGGGTGCTGATCCTGGGCCTGGCCGCGGTGCCGCTGCAATGGCTGTGGGGTCCGGCCCTGTGGCTGAGCCTGGTGGTGAGCCTGTTTGGCCTGTTTCTCGCCCTGCAGAGCGCACTGCTGCGGCTCACGTTCACGGCCGATGCCCTGCTGGTGGCGCGGCAGGACACCCTGCTGCGGCGCTTCCCCTACAGCGAGTGGCTGGGTTGGACGCTGTTCTGGCCCGGGTTGCCGGTGCTGTTCTATTTCCGTGAACAGAAGAGCATCCACCTGTTGCCGATGCTGTTCGATGCCACAGCACTGCGCCAACAGCTGCAGACACGACTGCCCCAGCTCAGCCAGGGGGACTGACGACCCATGCACGCCCCCCAGCCCCCCGAAGCGGACCACCCCAACGCCGCCAGCGATCCAACCGGCACCGATGCAACTGAACCCAATAAAACTGAACCCAATAAAACTGGGGCCGAGCGCCTTACAGAGGAGTCCACAATGATGGCCACCTCTGCAAGCGGCGAATCAGGCGATCCGGGCCAGTCGGGCCAAGAGGGCGACGCGCTGCTGGAGCTGGCCCTGGCAGAACTGCGCGGGCAGCGCCAGAGCCTGCTGAGCGAGATCGCCCAGCTCGAGGCCCGCCGCGAGCAGCTCAACCAGGAGCTGAAGACCAGTTTCAGCGGCCAGGCCGATCAGATCGCTCGCCGCATCAAGGGCTTCCAGGACTACATGGTGGGAGCACTGCAGGATCTGGCGGTGGCGGCCGAGCAGATCGAGCTGGTGCCCCAGAAGGTGCTCGTGCAGCCCTCCCCCCTGGATCAGGCCAGCACCAATGCTGCCGCCGCCGAGCCGCCTGCGGCGCCCCCGGCAGCGGCGGGCCTGTTTGCGGGCGATGCGGAGCTGATTCGCGAGCGGCTTGCTGGCTTCCAGGGGCAGCCCGATTTCTACGCCGATCCCTGGAACCTGCGCCGCAGCCTCGAGCCGGCAGCCGCAGCCCTGCTCGATGACTGGTTTCTCAGCCAGGGCGGACGCGGTGCCCAGAACAGCAGCGGCAGCCGCAGCCGCAACGCCCTGGTGGCTGCGGCGGCCATCGCCATCCTCAGCGATCTCTACGGCGAACGCTTTCAAACCCTGGTGCTGGCCGGCGAACCCGAGCGCCTGGGCGATTGGCGCCGGGGCCTTCAAGACTGCCTCGGCCTGGCCCGCGAAGACTTCGGCCCGAGCAGCGGCATCGTGCTGTTTGAACGGGCCGACGCCCTGATCGAGCGGGCCGACCGGCTGGAAGAGCGCGGCGAACTGCCCTTCATCGTGATCGATGCCGGCGTGAGCGCGGTGGAGATCCCCGTGCTGCAATTTCCGCTGTGGCTCGCCTTTGCCGCTGGCCCCGGCGAACTGATCGACGACCTGCCTCCCTACTGAGCATGAACCTGCCGCTGATCGCCCTGTTGCTGCTGGCCAGCTATCTGCTGGGATCCATTCCCAGCGGCTATCTGGCCGGCCGCTGGCTCAAGGGGATCGACATCCGCCGCGAGGGGTCGGGCTCCACCGGCGCCACCAACGTGCTGCGGGTGCTGGGCAAGGGCCCGGCCCTGGCGGTGTTTCTGATCGATGTGTTCAAGGGCACGGCGGCGGTGGCCCTGGCCAAGGCGGCACTGGAGCCCCTTGGCATGCCCATGGGCACGGCCTCCTGGCCGATCGACAGCGCCGTGGTGGCCTGCGGGCTGGCGGCCCTGGCGGGCCACAGCTTCCCGATCTGGCTGGAGGGCAAAGGCGGCAAAGCCGTGGCCACCGGCCTGGGGATGCTGCTGGGGCTGGCCACGCCGGTGGGCCTGGCCTGCTTCGGGGTGTTTCTGGCGGTGCTGAGCGTGAGCCGCATCGTCTCGCTCTCGAGCATCAGCGCGGCGGTCGCCCTGCCGCTGCTGATGCTGGGCTGGTTTGCCGCGGGCGGCATGGGTCTGCGCTGGCCCTACCTGATCCTGGCGTTGCTCACCAGCGTGCTGGTGATCGCCCGCCACCGCGCCAACATTCAGCGGCTGCTGGCAGGCAGCGAACCCAGGCTCGGCCAACAACGCCGCGGCTGAGGCCTGCCCCGCAGGCTGAACTGGCCGTCACCCCCCCGCCAGCTCCCGGCTGCGCTGGGCGGCGGCCAGCACCGCTTCAATCAGCGCCGACCGCAACCCCGAGCGCTCCAACTGGCGCAGGCCGGCGATGGTGGTGCCGCCCGGGCTGCTCACCATGTCTTTGAGCTGGCCAGGGTGGAGCCCCTGCTGCTCGAGCAGGGCTGCCGTGCCGGCCAGCGTTCGGGGCGTGAGCCACAGGGCCAGATCGCGGGGCAGGCCGGCGGCCACGGCACCGTCGGCCATGGCCTCGGCCACCAGGGCCACGAAGGCCGGGCCGCTGCTGGTGAGCGCCAGAAAGGCATCGAGCTGGGGCTCGGGCAGCGGCAGCACCTCGCCCACGGCGGCAAACAGGGCCTCCAACCAGGCCCGCTCTGCCGCCTCCACGCCCGCGCCATAGGCGAGCCCGGTGAGCCCGGCGCGCACCAGGGCCGGGGTGTTGGGCACGGCCCGCACGCAGCGCCAGCTGGGAAACAGCCGCTCGAGCCGCGCCAGGGTGACGCCGGCCAGCACCGACACCAGCAGTCGGCCTGGGCGGCCGCTCGCCGCCGTTGCCGCCACCGCCTCGAGCTGCTGGGGCTTCACCGCCAGCAGCACCACCTCACACCCCCAGGCCGCTGCCGGGTCGGTGCTCACGTTGCAGGGCAGCTGGGGCCGCAGGCGCTCAGCCGAGGTGGCGCTGGCCACCACCGCCTGCACCCCCGCCGCCGGCAGCAGGCCCAGCTCCAACCAGGGACGCAGCAAGGCCTGGGCCATGCGGCCCAGGCCAATCACCCCAAGCGAGGGCGTCACAGGCCGCTGGCCATCTCCTGGCGGCCCCAGGCCGGGCTGGGCGCAGCCTCCTGGGGATCGCTGAGCGTTGTGCTGGGCTGGGTCACCATGGTGGGGGAGGCCGATTCCTCGCCGCCGCTGGTGGTGACCGTGACGCAGCTGGGGGCAAACAGGAAGATGCTTTCGCCCACCCGCTCCTGGTGACCGTCGATGGCGAAGGTGCCACCGGCCACGAAATCGACGGCGCGCTGGGCCTGGTCGGGATCCATCATCGTCAGATTGAGGATCACGGTCTTGCGTTCGCGCAGGGCCTGGATCGCGCGGGGCATCTCATCGAAACTGCGGGGCTCCATCAAGGCCACCTCGGCCGTGGCATTGGACAGGCCCGGCATGCCGATCACATTGGTGCCGGCAAAGGGATCGTCGGCCTTGAAGTCACTGAAGGGAACCAAGGCATTGGCATTGGCCACCGGCGCTGGGTCGTTCAGATCGCCGCCGTCGTAGTCGAGCTCGTCATCAAATTCGCCGTCGTAGTAGTCATCGCCAGAGACGACGGCACGCAGGCGGGAGAACAACGACACGAAGACAACCTCAATGGTCCTTGAACCCTGAATAGCGCCTCAGCTGAAGCGAGGCAAGGGTTTCCAGGCCCGATTCAAACGCGTTGTCCAAACAGAGCACTGCCGATCCGCACCCAGCTGCTGCCAGCCGCCCCGGCCATGCGCCAGTCGCCACTCATGCCCATCGAGCACTCGGGCAGCGACAGGGCATCGGCCAGCGCGCGGCACTCCGCAAACACCGCCGCCGAGTCGGCCGGACCGAGGCCCAGCGGCGTGATCGTCATCAAGCCCACCGGCAGGGCGGGAGCGAGCTCGCGCAGCTGGGGCCACAGCTGCTGCAGCTCGGCCACGCTGAAGCCCCCCTTGGCGGCATCAGGCCTGAACTTGACCTGAAACAGCACCCGCGGCGCCAGCCCCTCGTCGGCGGCAATGCGCTGCACGCGCTGGGCCAGGGCCAGACTGTCGATCACATGAATCGTGCCAAAGGCGCGCAGCACCGGCCGCACTTTGTTGGCCTGCAGACGGCCGATGAAATGCCAGTCGAGGGGCTCCAGATCGGCCAACTCCCGCTGCTTGGCCTGCGCCTCCTGCAGACGGCTCTCGCCGAAGCTGCGCTGGCCCAGGGCCACGGCCTGCCGGATCGCTGCGGCGCTCTGGCCCTTGCTGACGGCCAGCAGGCGGGTGTGGGCCGGCAGCTCCGCCCGGATCGCCTGCAGACGCTCCTGCAAGCGCCCCTGCAGATCGCCGTCTGGCTCAGCGACCATGGCGTCGGTGCTCAGAGGAAGGTCTGGTCAAACACCTGCCGCCACTGGGCGTGCACCTCGGGGCCTTCGCGGCGGGAGCGGGCCAGATTCTGTTCGGCGAGGTGGCGCGCATCCATCAGCGGAATCACCTCAAAAGTGGCGCCGCGATCCTGCAGGGTGACCACAAAAAAGATGCGCTGGGCATAGAGCGTGGCAAACAGATCCTTTCCCTCTCCAGCGGGCGACACCCGATAGAGCATCCCGAAGGTGGGGTGGTTGAGATAACGCTCAGCGCTCAAAAGCCAGGGCGCCGGCGCGCCTGCCACTCAATGCCATTAAAGATCACCGACTTTCCAGCGCAACAACAGCAGGACCAGCAGCACCGCCCCGGCGGTGCCATTCATGGGCCCGGCGGCGCCAGCGGCGTCGACCGCGCCCACCCGCAGGTCGCGCGGATCGAGGGTGCAGCCGCCCCGTGCAAGCAGGGCATCGGCCCCCTGCTCGGCCCGCAGCAGCACATTGGCCAGCAGCCGCTCGCCCACTGCCAGCAACAGGCCCAGCCCCCCCTTCCAGCCCAGACGCTTGAGCACCACCGCCCGGGTGGCCAGGGCGCGCAGCAGGTTCTGCAGTTCCTCCTGCACCAGGGGCAGAAAGCGCAGCGCCAGCAGCAGCGTGAATCCCAGCCGCTGCACCGGCAGCCCCAGCCGTTCGAGCGGCGCGATCCACCAGCTGATCGCCCACACCAGCTGCTCGGGCGGGGTGCTCAGCAGCATCAGGTTGGCACTGTGCACCAGGGTGAACAGCAGGGTGCCGCCGCTGATGCCCAGCTCCAGCGAGCGCCGCGTCACCTGCAGGGGGCCGAAGCGCCACAGCTCCCAGCTGGCGCCGCTGCTGCTGGGCGGCGGGCTCTGGGGCATGCCCGGCTCCAGCCGCAGCTCAGCCGGCGGGCGCTGCAACGGCGGCGCCGGCAGCGAGCCGGTGGGCAGCACGGCCGCCAGCACCCCCACCGCCAGGGCCACCAGCAGCAGCAGCGACACCCCCTTGGCCCACAGCCGCGCCGGCAGGCCGCTGCACGCCGTGAGCAGCAGCAGCAGGGCCACCAGGGCCAGGCGCCACAGCGGCCCGGCCAGAATCGGCGTCAGCAGAAAGGCCAGGGTCCAGGCCAGCTTCAGGCGCGGATCCAGCCGGCGTAGCCAACCGCCGGTGCCATCGACGTACTGGCCGATCGGCAGCTGACGCAGCCAGTCCATCAGCGCTCCATCCCCGGCTGCTCAGCGCCCGCGGCTGGCCTGCCGCGCCAGGTCGCGCTCGGCGTCGCGCTGCTGCTTGCCCCGCCAGAACAGTTTGATGGGGGAGCCTTCAAAGCCCAGACTCTCGCGGATCTGACGCTCCACATAGCGGCGGTAGGTGTCACCAAACAGCTTCGGATCGTTCACAAACAACGTGAAGCTGGGCGGCCGCGTGGCCACCTGGGTGCCGTAGTACAGCTTGCCCTGGCGGCCGCCGCGGCTGGCGGGCGGTGTGCGCCAGCTCAGGGCCTCGGTGAGCACTTCATTGACCACCGAGGTGCTCACCCGGCGGCGGTGCTGCTCCACCGCCAGCAGCGCCAGGGCAAAGACGCTCTGCACCCGCTGGCCGGTGAGCGCCGAGGTGAACAGCATCGGTGCCCAGTCGAGGAAATAGAGCTTGGCGCGCAGCTCCTTTTCCATCGCCGGCATGGTGTGGGAATCCTTGTCGATCGCATCCCACTTGTTGACGACGACCACACAGGCGCGGCCGTCCTCCTCGATGCGTCCCGCCAGGCGCTGGTCCTGCTCGGTGACGCCGTCGAGGGCGTCGATCACCAGCACGCACACATCGCTGCGCTCGATCGCCTTGAAACTGCGGTTGATGCCGAAGAACTCAGGGCCGTAGTTGACCGAGCGCTTGCGGCGGATGCCGGCGGTGTCGAGGATCTTCCAGGTCTTGTTCTCGCGCTCCACCGTGGTGTCGATGGTGTCGCGGGTGGTGCCGCGGATCGGGCTCACGATCGCCCGCTGCTCACCGCAGATGGCGTTGAGCAGGCTCGATTTGCCGACGTTGGGCCGGCCGATGATCGCCATGTGAATCGGCTCCTCACCCTCCTGCTCGCTGCCGGGCGGCAGACGGCCGACCACCTGATCGAGCAGATCGCCGGTGCCGGCGCCATGGATCGCCGAGATCGGGTGCGGCTCCCCCAGCCCCAGGCCCCAGAACTCGGCCGCCATCGCCAGGCCCGCCTCGGGCGATTCGCACTTGTTGACGGCCAGCAGCACCGGCAGCTTGTGGCCCCGCAACCAGGTGGCGATCGCCTCATCGGCCGCCGTGCAGCCCTGCTGCCCGTCGACGATCACCAGGGCCACCGCAGCCTCGGCCAGCGCCAGGTTGGCCTGCTCGCGGATCTCGGGCAGAAACTCGCTGTCGTCGTCAAACACCAGGCCGCCGGTGTCGACCACCTTGAAGCTGCGGTCGCGCCAGAACCCCTCCTGATAGGTGCGATCGCGGGTGACGCCCGGTTGGTCGTGCACGATCGCCTCACGGCTGCGGCACAGCCGATTCACCAGCGTCGATTTGCCCACATTGGGGCGGCCGATGATGGCCACAACCGGAAGCGCCAAGCCCTTATTGCAACGTCTGTCCTGACTTGACCTTACAGGCCGGCTCTTGAGGAGGGATCCTGGCGCAGGGCTGTGCCATCGCCGTGGGCTTCATCCTTCGACTGCTGCACCAGCATCACCAGTACTACCGGGCCCTGCTGGCGGTGGAGGTGCTGGCCCTGGTCAGCCTCAGCGCCCTGCAACGCGCTCCCAGACTGGTGGGCCTGGTCTATCTGGTGATCACAGCGGTGAAGGTGTGGCGCGATTCGCCGCTGCTGCCGCAGAACCGCCTGCAGATCGGCGAGAGCTCCTCGGTGCCTGGGCTGCTGCAACACCGCATTCAGCTGGCGTTGCGCAGGCGGCGGGTGATGGTGATCGGCTGGCTCCTGTGCCTCGCCATGGAGGTGGTGTGGCAGTGCGCCCTGCAGCTCAACCCTGCACTGGCGGTGCAGCTCAGCGCCCCCCATCTGGTGGTGTGGCTGGTGCTGATCCTGCAGATGCTGTGGGGCCTGGTCAATGCCCTGGCTGATGAACCCCTGTTCACCGGGCCGGTGCTGATGGGCGCCGCGGCCGGCTATCTGCTGGTGGGCTTTGCCGGCGGCATCGCCCTCAACTCTCTGCTGGTGCTGGAACCGGCCGCCTTCAACCTGCCCGCCAGCCCCAACGGCCTGCCGCCGGGCATCGCCCACGCCCCCACCGTGCTGGGAGCGGCCTTCGGCTGCCTCACCACCCTGGGCAGCCCGGTGCTGAAGCTCGATCACCTGAGCGTTCAGATCGCCGCCACCGTGATCACCGTGACCGGTCAGCTCTACATCGCGATCATGATCGCCGGGGTGCTGGGCAAGCGGCGCCCCCAGGCGTCGGCACAGCGGGCCCGCAGCCGGCGCGGCGCCACAGATCAGAACGCAACCCTGGTGCGCCACCGGCGGCGGTAAAGCACGGCAGCGACGGCCTCAGCTCACCGGCAGATCACCCGGGTGCCCCGCCACCGGGTCGGCCGGCACCGCCTGCAGCGGCGGCAGCGGTCCGCTCTCGGGCAGGGGCTCGCCGCGCTCGGCCAGATGCGCCAGCAGCCAGTTCACAGCCGTGGCACGGCGGGTGCGGCGTGGGTAGAGCTCGCCAATGGTGTAGCCGCCAAAGCCCAGCTGCTGCTTGAGCAGCTGTTTGTGCTGCTTGGCGATCGAGCGGGTGAGCGCCACACTCGGCGGCCGCTGGGCGATGAACTGGGGCTCCGCGGGGAAGGGCTCCCGCCAGGCGTCGCTCGCAGCCGGGCCCGCGCTCC
This sequence comes from Cyanobacteria bacterium M_surface_7_m2_040, assembly GCA_016882555.1. GTDB lineage: Bacteria > Cyanobacteriota > Cyanobacteriia > PCC-6307 > Cyanobiaceae > RGUW01. The sequence continues at coordinate 247 of VGPQ01000043.1, read as the reverse complement.
AGGTGCCCGAGCCATCGGGCGCGTATCCCAGGCGCGGCCAGATCAGCTCACACACGAAGCGATCGCTCACGCGGTCGGCCAGCACCGCCTCCAGAAGCGCCCGGCTCAGGGGGTAGGGAATGGGGGTGGCGGCGTCCTGTGCAAGCGCCATCGGCCTGGAGTCTCAGAATCGAGTCACCATGATCACCGCCCCGCCTTCACCATTGCTGCTGAGCGGCAACGGCACCGCGCGCAGCCTCAACTGCCG
>VGPQ01000042.1 GCA_016882555.1 Cyanobacteria bacterium M_surface_7_m2_040 | reverse complement strand
CCCCAGCACCCCCAGCGGCACGCTGAGCCGCTCCAGCACCAGGCCAGTGTCGAGCTCGGTGTGCAGCTGACGCACGCCAACCGGATCGCTGAGGGAGGCCACCTGGCGCACCCCTTCGATCGCCCCCGCGAGCTTGGTGGCATCCAGCTTGAGCCGGGCCACCAGGGCATCGGCCAGCCCTTCGCTGGCGGCAGCCTGCAGATCGGCTTGGTTGGCCGCCAGGATCTCGGCCTGGGCGGCCTCGAGTGCCCCGGCCATGGCCATCAGCGCGGCGCGGCGGTCGGCATCGCTCAGCTGACCCAGGGCCATGGCGCTGCGGCGCACGGTCGCCGCCCGGCTCAGCAGCTCGGCACTGGGGTCGGGAACGGATGCGGTGCTCATCGTTCCATCATCCCAAGCGAGCCTCAGCGCAGGCGGTCCAGCGCCAGCAAGGCTGCCCCCAGGCGGCCGGCGCCGTTGCCCAGGGCCGCGCGGCGAATGCGGAGGCCTTCGCGGCTGGCGGCCTGAACCCGGTCGTTCACCTGCTCCCAGACCGCTGGCAGCACATGGTCTGCGGCGGCGCTGATGCCGCCCCCCAGCAGCACCAGTTCGGGGGTGAGCACATAGATCAGCGAGCTGATGCCGATGCCCAGCAGTTCGCCGTAGCGCTGCCAGACGGCGATCGCCTCGGCATCGCCGGCGTCGGCGCGGCGGCACAGCTCATCGGGCGGAAGGTCGCTGAGCCGCGCCAGCCCCCGCAGGCTGCAGAACGACTCCAGCGAGCCCCGGTTGCCACTGTTGCAGGGCGGGCCGTCGGGGCTGATGCCGATCAGCCCTGGCTCGGCGGCTGCGCCGCGATGTCCCGTAAACAGCCGCCCCCCCAGCAGCACGCCGCCCCCCACGCCGGTGCCCAGGGTCAGCAGCAGCACATCGCTGCAGCCCTGGGCCGCACCGCTGTGGTGTTCACCCAGAACGGCGCAGTTGCCGTCGTTGGCGCAGGTGACCGGCCGCTCGAGCATCGGCTCGAGCCAGTCGGCCAGGGGCACATCCAGCCAGCCCGGCAGGTTGATGGCGACGCGCGCCACCCGGCCGGCGGCGTCGGCGGGGCCGGGGTGGCCGATGCCCACCCGATCGGCCAGCCGCTCGGGGTCGAGCTGGCTCACCGCTTCGGCGAGGGCCATCACCGTGGCCCCCGGCATCGCCGGTTGGGGGGTGGGCACCTCCAGCTCCGCCAGCAGCGTGCCGGCCGCATCGAAGCGGCCCAGCTTGATCGCCGTGCCCCCCAGGTCGATGCCGATCAGCTGCCGATCGCCCATTCAGAACCGGAAAAACAGTTGCATCTGGGTTTGCCAGGCCCCCTGGCTGTCGACCGAGCCCTGCAGGTTGATGAGGTCGGTGGCCCGCAGGTTGAGGTTGATCTGGGGGGGCACGTCGGAGCGGTTGGGCGCGGCCAGCACCGACACATTGAACCGTTCCGTCACATCCAGACCCACCTCGGAGCCCAACACCAGCTGCGGTGCCAACCGTTGCGACTGCAGCACGGCCTGATTGGCAACGTTGGGGTTGAGGTAGGTGGGGTAGAGGGCGAAGCTGAGGCGCTGGCCGAAGGCGTCGCTGAGCCCGCCGAGCACCGGCGACAGCAGGGTCTGGCCCACCACCGTGGCAATCGCCGCCCCGGCGCCGGCGCCGCCGAGCCCAGCCAGCGAGTTGCCGCCGATCAGGGCGATCAGGCGCGATTCAGGCAGGGGCGGGCTGCTGCGCAGGCGGATGGACTGGGCCAGCCGATCGGCGGGGCCGCTCACGCTCACGGTGACGCGCACCAGGTTGAGCTGGTTCAGGGACGTCAGACCTCCCTGGGCCTCGATCTCCGCGAGCGATGGGGTGCCCGCCGTGCCCAGGCCCGCCACCGCCAGGTTGTCGGCGACACGGGTGCGCATGGCCATGTCGAGGTAGGGCACCAAGCCCAGGGCCGGGGTGAAGATCGCCACGTTGGGGGCGTCGGGGTCGAGGCTGAACGTGGTGGTGAACAGGTTCAGTCGCCCCTGCAGCAGGCGAACCACGCCGCGGGCCCGCAGGGAGGGATCGAGCCGGCCCGTGAGCCGCAACAGCCCGGCGGTCTTGAAGCTGGCGGCATTGGGAATGACGATCTTGAGATCCGGCCCCAGCTTCACGCGCAGGTCGTTGAAGCCCAGGGGCTTGAACCGCGGCACCGCCTGCAGCACATCCCGGCTGCTGTTGGTTTCCACTTCGGCGCCGACCAGTAGCAGCGGATCCTGAAAATCCCAGTTTTCCTGCAGCAGCTGGCTGACCCCTTTGCGCGGCCCAGGCGGCGTCTTGCCCGTCGGCGGTGCCACCAGGCGACCCCGTTGGGCGTTGATGCTGCCGCGGTTGATCGCCAGCTCACCGCCCATCTGCAGATCGCGCAGGCTGCCGCCGATGGTCAGGCGACCGTCGGCGGCGGCCGTGATCCGCGGCATGCTGAATGGCACCTGGCGCAGCTCCATCGCCAGGGGTGGTTCGGTGGTTGTGGGCGTGACCAGACCGAGGTGCCCGGCGGCGGAGATGCGACCCTGGGCGCCCACCCGGGCGCTGAGCTCCTGAACCAGCAGCTGCTCGAAGTCGAACACCACCGTGGCCTCAAGCGCCTCCACCGTCTGCCGCAGAAGCCTGAGCTGGCCGTCACGGATGCGCAGGAACCCATTGGCGATGGGCTGCCGCACGCTGCCCCGCAGCAGCAGCTGCAGATCGGCGCTGCCTTGCAGCCAGCTCAGATCGGGCTCGGCCACGGCAGTCAGGAAGCGCAATCCATCGCCGCGGCTGGCCAGTCGCAGCTCCAGGCCGTTGCGGTCGGGATCCAGGGGCAGGACGCCGGCCAGATCCACGCTGCTGAAGGCTCCGCCGGCCTGTAGGGCCAGATCAAGGCTGAGAGTCTGGCCCTTGAGCACCACGGTGCCGCGGCTGAGGCTCAGGCTCTGTTCTCCCAGTTGGGCGTCATCGAGCCCAAGTTGGAGATTGAGTTCAGGTGTGCTGCGGCCGAGGCCATAGCGCCCCGCCAGCGTCAACGCCCCTCGCAGGTTGCCGGGCACCGGCGTCAACAGGGCCAGCAGCGACAGCGGCAGCTGCCTGAGGTCAAAACTGCCGCGCCCCTGCACCACCGGACCCTTGAGCCGAACGGCAAACGGCTCCTGGCTGAGGGCCTGATCCTGCTGATCGCTGCGCACCCACAGGTGCCCCCGGGCCGCCAGGTCGAGGTTGGCCTTCTGCAGGCTCGGACCCTTGAGGGTCACATCGGCATCCAGCCGTGTTTGCAATAGCTGCAGGCGCTCTTGCAACGTGCCGCTGGGGTTGGCACTGTTGCGGCCGCTTGCTGCCAGGCGAGCCTGGGCCAGGGCCAGGGCCTCGAGCTGCTGCTGCAGGCTGGCGCCGAGGGTATTGATCATCAGGCTTCCCAGATCCTGGGCCAGGCCTGCGGTTTGCCGATCCCGGCCCTGCCAGCGGGGCCAGAGGTCGGCCAGCTGCTGCAGCGTGTCACGCCCCAGGGCGCGGGCGCTGAGGCTGAGGTCAAAGGCCCCCCGCCAGCGGCCCTGCGCTGAGAGGGCCAGGGTCCCCTCCCCCTGGGGCTCGAGGCTGCCGCTGAAGCGGTACCGCTCCTGGCGATACCGGCCCTGCAGCGCGGCGCGCTGCAGCCGCAGGCCCAGCAGGCTGGGGCGCTCCAACTGGACACTGCCGCCGAACCCCAGCGGTTGCAGACTCAGCTCGCCCTGGCCGCTCAGCCGGCCCCGCAGCGGCTGGGGGAGCGCGCGGGGGCCCAGCTGCAGGCCGATGCCGTCGAGCAGCAGCGCAGTGGCTTGCCAGCGGTAGGCCTTCGGCGCCCCCTGCAGGCTGAGCAGCCCCTGGCCGCGTTGCAGGCGGATGCGCTGCGGCAGCCAGCGCCGGTTGAGCGAGGCTGTGAGGGTGGCGGCCGGGGCTGGCGCCAGCGCCTGCATCGTCAGCTCACCACCACCACCTGCCGTTCCTTGCCAGCGCCCCTGCCAACGCTCGCTGAGCTCGAGCGGCCCGGCGCCGAGCTGGGCCAGCTGCAGCTGCAGATCAGGGATCAGTGCGGTGAGCGGGCCGCGGACGCTGCCCTGGGCGTCAAGCACGCCGCCGAGCCGCGCTCCAACCAGGGGTTGAAGCCGCTGCAGCGGATAGCGGTTGAGGCGCAGATCCAGCTGCAGCGGGCCACTCACCAGGCCGCGACCGCGTTGCAGGCCCAGGGGCAGGGTGCCGCTGGCCAGCACATGGCTGCTGCGCAGGCTCACCAGCTGCAGTTGGTTGTTTGACCAACGCAGGGCCGCCTGCCAGGGCCCCAGCAGCGGATCGCCAGCGTTGTTGAGCCTGAGGCTCAGCTGTGGATCGCGCCAGGACCCCTGCAGCGCCAGCGTCCCGCCAAGGCGGTTGCGCTGCAGCCAGGCCGGCAGCTGCTCGCCCGCGGGCAGATCGCGGGGGCTGAGCTGCAGCTGGCTACGCAGCATCGGCCTGGAGCTCAACAGGCCGCTGCTCCGCAGCGAGGAGCTGCCGCGTTCCAGTACGAGGGTGTCGAGCTGCAGCCCTTGGCCGGGCAGCCACCGCGCTCGGCCGCGCAGGCGGGCTTGCCAGCTCCCCCAGTGCAACTGGGTGGGGAGCAGGGTCAGGGTGTGCTGCTCGCAGCGCAGGTTGGCCCGTTCAATGCCCCGCTTCTGCTGCGGCGGGGCCCCGCTCCAGAGCAAGCCGCTGAGTTGGAGCCCACCCTGGCAACGGCTGCGGTTGCCGTTCAGCTGCAGCTGCAGGCTGCCCGCGAGCGTGCCGGGCAGCGTGAGCTGTCGCTGGTTCGGCAGCAGGGCCTGCAGCTCCCGTAGGGGCAGACGCTTCAGCCCCAGCTGCAGCTGCCAGCGTTGTTGGCGCCATTGCCCCTGGGCTTGCAGTTGGAGGCTGCTTCCGGCGGTGGAGCGCAGCGTCCCCCGGAAGCGCAGGTCCTGGCGTTGCAGCTGCAGCGCCAGGACCGCCTGCAGGGTGTAACGCCTGCCCAGCCTGGGAACCTGCACCAGGGCCGGTTGCGCCAGCTGCAGCTGCAAGGCCAGTCGCGGCGGTCGCTGGCTCTGGCGTTGCCGGGGCAGGGGCCAGTAGCTGCCGTTGCGGTTGGCCACCAACCGGACCTCGGCCTCAGCCAGGGTGATGGTGAAGGTCGGCACCCCCTCCCTGAGGCTGGCCAGGGGCGCCAGCACGGCATCGAGCCTGCTCACCACCACACTTGAGCGGCTGTTGCCTTGGGGCTGGATGCGGCTGGGACCGATCTGCAGGCCCCAAGGGCGCAGACCCCGGTAGGCCCCCAGCTGCACAGGCTGGCCCAGCTGCAGGCTGAGGGTGCGTTCCAGCCGTGGTTTCCAGTGGCTGTACAGCGCTGCCGCGGCCTGGTCAGCGGCGGCAACGGTCAGGGCGGCAGAGCCAAGAGCACCGGCACCGATCAGCAGGGGGCGCCTGGGCCAGGGCAAGAGCACGATTCCCCGCTGCGGGCGGGGGGAGCGTTCGGCGCAATATAAGGGGCCTATTCCGTCTTACCCAGCCCCCATGGCCAGCGATCCGATCCTGCTCGAGGCTGGCCGTTGGCTGGGCATGGCCAGCGGCATCCTGTTCGTGCTGATGCTGCTGGGCCTGCGTCTGGGTTGGGGAATCCGCTACCGGTTGGTGGGTGTCACCAGCTTCACCACGCTGCTGGCGATCTCCTGCGTGGCCTTTGCGATCAGCTACCGGCCCCGGATCGCTGTGCCGGGAGCGGTGTCGGTGCCGATCGTTTACGACAACGGTGCCGATCTGGTGATTGCCGCTGCGCCGGCCGGCCTCAGCGACGCCGCGGTGGCACCGAGCCTGGAGCAGGTGGCCCTCAACCTGCGCGGCAGCGGCCGCAACACCAGCGATGGCCTGGTCACCGTGCGCCTGCGCCGCATCGAACCCCAGGCCGAGGGGCTGGACCGCCCGGTGGTGCTGGCTGAGCTGCAGCGCAATTTGCGCACCGGCGAGTTGCAACCCCTCTGAGACGGTCTGAGAGGGTCTGCCATGGCCGATCTGTTTCCCCTGCCGCGACATTTCAACGCTGAAGCCAAGCGCCTTAGCGAGGCCGGCATCACCACATGGGCTGCGCTGGCCAACCTGGAGGAGGCCCAGCTCCGCAGCCTCGGGCGCGGCGGTGCCAGCGAAGCCCGCTTGATTCGTCTGCGGGGGCAGGCTCGGTTGGTGGTGGATCTGGATCTGGCCCCAACCGATGCGGCCCTGCTGCTGCATGCGGGCATCGCCACCTGTGCGGGCCTGGCCCAGGCTGACCCCCATCGCTTGCTGCAGCAGGTGATCCGCCTGCAACGGCAGTTGATCGGGCCAGGGGCGGTGTGGCTTGATCTGCCCACCCTGCGGGCCTGGATGCGGCGTGCCAGCGCGCGTCTGGCCAGTCGCTCGCCGAACTGACCCCCTGCCGCTGCACAGGGGTCCGCGGCAGCCTGCAATGGAGGCAGGTCTAGCCTGCATGCCATGCGGCGTCCTGCCCGGTCATCCGTTTGCCTCAGCCTCACAGGTGCTCTGAGTGGGCTGCTGCTGGCTGGGTTTGGCGCGGCACCGCCGGCCTGGAGTCAGCCCTCGGCTCTGCTGGACTCCGTCAAACAGAACCCTCAGCGGGGTAAAGACCTGTGCCAGCAGCTGCGCCAGTTCAATGCCCAGGGCCAGAGCTTCACCTCCTCGCAGGTGACGGCAGCTGTGGCCCAACAGCAGAACCTCAGCAGCGCTGATGCAGAGGTTCTGGTGATGTACACGGTGACCTTCTATTGCGAGGATGTGCGCTGAGTGAGCGGCGCGGTCGTCTGGGCTGATCAGACCCTGATCTGCCGCGATGGCACCGAACTGGTGGCGCGGGTCTGGCGGCCCGACGGCGAGGGCTCATGGCCGGTGCTGCTGATGCGGCAGCCCTATGGCCGCGCCATCGCCTCCACCCCCACCTATGCCCACCCCAGCTGGTACGCGGCGGCGGGTTTTGTGGTGGTGGTGCAAGACGTGCGTGGCACGGGCGATTCCGGCGGCAGCTTCCAGGGCTTTGCCCAGGAAGCCCTCGATTCCGCCGAATCCGTGGTGTGGGCGCGCCGCCTGCGGGGCAGCAACGGGCGCCTCGGCACCTATGGCTTTTCGTACCAGGGCCTCACCCAGCTGCTCAATCACGACCCGCTGGGGCGCAGCGAGGCGCTGCCCGATGCCCTGGCCCCAGCCATGTGCGGCCTCGATGAACGCCTGCACTGGTGCTCCTCCGGAGGTGCCCACTGGTGGGCGCTGTCGCTGGCCTGGGGGCTGCAGCTGGCGGCGCTGCAGTGCCGCCGGCGGGGCGATGCCCAGGGCTGGCAGGCCATCCGCCAGAGCCTGCAGTCGGGGGTGTATCTGGAGAGCGGGCTGGAGCTGCTGGAGCGCCATGACCCCACCAACATGGTGCTGGCCTGGCTGCAGCGCGATCCCGCCAGCGCTGCGCACTGGCCGGTTCACCCCGTGAATCCCCTGCTGTGGCAGCGCCCCATGCTGCTGATCGGCGGCTGGCACGATCCCCAGCTCGAGGGCGTGCTCGACCTTTATGGCCGTGCCCTCGCTGCCGGCGGCACCCCCAACCTGCGCATCGGCGCCTGGACCCATCTGAACTGGAGTGGTGGCATCGACACGCTGCAGTTGGCTTTTTTCAGCCGTGCACTTGGCGATGCCGTGTCGGACAGTGGTGAGCGACCCGAACCAGAGCCTGGCCTGGCTTTGCAGTGCATGCGCTCGCAGTCGTGGTTGGCTGCAGCGCCCAAGTCTGCACCCACCGCTCAGCCTCAATCACAGGCCTGGGGTTTGGTCTCCTCTGGTCTGGCTGCCAGTGCTCACGGTGAGGGTGAGTTGCGCTGTGGGCAGCCAGGCCATGGCCGCATGACCCTGGTGCATGACCCCTGGCGTGCGGCGCCGGGCCGTGGTGGGCATCTGGCCCTGGATGCGGGGCTCTGCGAGCGGGCGGATCTTGATGCTCGCTCCGATGTGGCTTGTTTTCAGACGCTGCCGTTGATCGCGCCCCTGCTGCTGCAAGGCCGGCCCGTGCTGAGCCTGACCGCGGCGGCAGACCAGCCGGGTTTTGATCTCGTGGTTGCCGTGTCGGCGGTCACCGCCTCAGGCACTGTGCAGCAGCTGGCCATTGGCGTCGCCCGCTTCGGCGGCGAGGATGGCCGCAAGTGCAAGCCCAGACTTGTCACGCTGCAACCTCTGCTGGCGCGCCTGGAGCCGGGTGAGCGGCTGCGGGTTTCGATCGCTGCGGCGGCCTGGCCGCTGATTGCTGTCAATCCGGGCCGGCCAACCCTGCCCTGTGGGCCGGTGGCGATGGAGCACCGGGTGATCACGCTGTCTGTGGATCTGTTTCAGGCGGAATTGCGTTTCGATTCCCTGCCAATCGCTGCAATTGGGGCAAACTGTGGCCAGAACCCTTCGCCCCATTAATGGCTACCACTAATCGCGCCCTATACCGCAGTTCGATGCAACACCGCTC
>VGPQ01000041.1 GCA_016882555.1 Cyanobacteria bacterium M_surface_7_m2_040 | reverse complement strand
TGGCGCAGCGTTGGCTGCAGTTGGGGAAGGCTGGCCTGCCGCTGCCCGCCTGGCAGGTGAACCCCAGGAGCTGGGCCCGCGGCGTGGCCGCAGCCCTGGGGCGGGCCGGCGTGCCACAGCTGCAGCAGCAGCTCAGCGGGCCGGCGGCACTGCAGCCCTGGCTGGAAGCAGGGCCGGTGGTGCTGGCCTGCGGGGCCGGCTGCCGCTCCCTCGCGCCCCAGCTGGATGGGCGCCTGCGGGTGAGCTGGGCTGGGGTCCTGGAGCTGGGCGCCAACGTCACCCGGCCCTGGCTGGGCTGGCGGGCGGGGCTGGCCCAGCTACCCGAGCGCTTTGCGCGCCTGGGGCTCGAGCGCCGCGCGCCGCAACTCCAGCACGAGGACTGGGTGGTGGATGCCGGTCTGGTGCCCTGCGGCGATCGGCTGCTGGCCGGGCAGATCAGTCTGATCCGGCCAGGCCTCGAGGCTGGTTTGCCACCCGACGACGCCGTGATGGAGCAGCGGCTGCGCATGGCCCTGGCCGCCCGTTGGCCGCCGCTGGCCACGGCGCCGGGACGGTACCGCCAGACCCCGGTCAGTTTCAGCAGTGACGGAGAACCGCTGGTCGGCCCCTGCGGCAGAGGCCTGTGGGTGCTGGCGGGCTTCAGCGGAGCGTTTGCCCAGATCCCGACTGCGGCCCGATGCCTGGCCGATCAACTTGCGGCAAACTGACGCCCATGACCGCAGGCTCAAGCACCAGTTCGAACGGCTCCGCGGCCCGCAAGCCCCTGCCGGAGTGGATCACACGGCTCCAGCAGCGCTGGGATGGGCTGAGCGACCACGACCAGGTGGGCGTCAGCCTGGCCGGCATGGGGGGCGCCATCGTGCTGTGGGCGCTGCTGTGGCCCGTGCCCACCGAAGTCATGGGCATGGGGGTGCTGATCTACCCGAACAACGCCGGGGTGCTCAATGCCCGCTCCGGTGGCCAGGTCAAGACCATCGACGTGCGCACGGGTGAGCGGGTGCGGCAGGGGCAGGTGCTGATGCACCTGTATCTGCCGGTGCTCGAAAAGCAGCTGGCCCAGCAGCGCGGCAACCTGGCCCAGCTCCAGCGCCACAACCGCGAACTCGACCTGCGCGACCGGCTGCGCCTGAGCACTGAAAAAACCGCCCTCGACACGGCCCTGGCCAAGCTGCGCGACGACGCGAACCGCTACCGCAGCCTGCAGAGCACCTACGCCAGCAAGCTGCGCAACCTCGACTGGCTCGCCAAACGCGAGGTGGTGGCACCGCTCTCGAGCAGCGTCGTGGCCACCCAACAGAACCTGACCAGCACCGGCGTGTCACTCGATGACACCAAGACCCAGGAGAAGAACCTGCTGACCAACTACCAGCAGGTCAAGCTCACGATCGAGACCCAGGCCCTGCAGCGGCGCTACCAGATCGATGACCTCAAGCGCCAGATCAAGGTCACCGAAGCCCAGATCGCCTATGACGGCACCGTGACCGCCGAACGCGACGGCACCGTGCTCGATCTGCAGGTGATCCCCGGCCAGACCGTGGGCACCGGCCAGCGGCTGGGCACCATCGGCCGCCCGGCCGCGCCCCAGGTGGGCGATCAACCGCTGAAGGCGGTGGCCTACTTCGCCCCGGCCGATGCCCGCCGGCTGCCCCTGGGCCTGGAGGTGGAAGTGGTGCCGCAATGGAATCAGCGCGGCCGCTTTGGCGGCATCGTTGGCCGCATCACCCAGGTGCTGACACTGCCGGCCACCAGCGACGACATTTCCACGACGGTCGGCAACCCCCAGCTGGCCAGCGAGCTCACCAAGAACGGTCCGGTGATGCGGGCCGAGGTGGAACTGGCGCGCAACCCGCGCACCACCGATGGCTACCGCTGGACCCTCTCGGGGGGTAGCGGTGTGTTTCCGGTGCGCGACGGGCTGACCATCAGCACCCACGCCTACGTCGAGTGGCGCACACCGATCACCTATGTGCTCCCGGGGCTGCGGTCGTTGACGGGCGGCTACCGCTCGCTGCGCATTGATCGTCTCTGGGATCGGCCCTTCCTGCGGCAACCCGACACCCTTCCCTGACGCCGCCCCGCCTGATCGCCACCATGACCCGCCTGCCCCAGATCCGTAATCCGCTGCTGCGCCAGGAGCTGCCCTGGCTGATCAGCGAAGGTGTGCTGCTGATCATCCTGTTCAACTCCAACCCGCCGGAGCTCTGGTTCTGGCTGGTGGTGCTGCTGGTGATCCTCGGCTACCGGGTGGAGCGCTGGCTGTCATCCAGGCCGAGCTGAAACGGCCCGGCTGAATCAGCCGCTTGGGCGCCTCAACCATCGCGGCCGGAGGCGATGGCGGCACCCCACTGCACCTCCAGGTTGGCGAGCCCCTGCTCCAGCCGGTTCAACAACAACAAACGCGTGGCAAACTTGCGGCGGGCGGCTTCTGGCAGACCGCTGATCGCCTGCGCCAAGGCAGGATCGTCGCAGAGCACGAGGTGATCGATCGGCTGCCACGGTGGCGCGGGCGGTGGCGGAACCATGCGCGAGCGCAACCGCTCCTGGCAGAGAACCAGACGCTGCTCGACGGCGCGCAAGCGCACCGTCAGCTGCTGGCCCAAGGCCACGAAGGCTGGATCTTGCCAGGACAGTGGGGGAAGCCGCTTCGCTTCACCCAGGATCAGGATCTGATCTTCGAGCGCTGAATCAAAGCTCTGCCACAGCCTCGCCAGAGGATGGTTCAAGGCGGCGCTACCGAGCTCCCGCAGGGCACCGACGCGCTGGTTGCGCAGATCCAGCAGCGCACTGCGCAGCGGGGCCAGCGGCACCACCTGGTGCTGGCGATGGAGCTCCCAGGCCTGTTGCAGCTGCCCCAGCAGCTTGATCAGCCCCTCCTGCTGCTGCCGGCGGGCCAGGGCCGGCCAGAACAGCCGCAGCGACCACAACGCCATCAACACACCGAACAGGGTCCAGAACAGGCGCAGGGGAACCCAGCTATCCAGTTGGCTCGCGTGCACGAGCCAGCCCATCACCACCACCATGCAGCCCACCGAGTACCCCACCGTGAGCCGCAGGCCCCCGGCCACCAGGCGGGTGAACAGCAACGCCAGCGGCAAGCCCACCACCAGAGGCAGCCCCCGCAGGGCGGGGTAGGCGATCAGCACCACCAGGGCGCCGATCAGGGTGCCGATCAGGCGTTGGCGGCCCAGTTCAAACGTTTCCCCATAGGTGCCCACACTGACGCTCAACACCGCCAGGGAGGCATAGGTGATGTCGGCCAGGCCGGTGCGCGAGGCAAACCCCTGAACCACCGCCACCGTGAGGGTGAGCCGCAGGTTGGAGCGCAGCGCAGCAGACAATGCCATCAGCTGTTCTGCCGCAGCAGCCGGCCGCTGCCCCGCAACAGTCGCTGACTGTGCAGCAGCTGATCGAGGGTGTCGAGTTGCTGCTCGATCGCCAGGGCGATCAGCTCCGAGCTCAGATCAAGGCACCACACGGTTGAACCCCTCGGCACCGGACCAGCGGCAACCTCGGCAGTACGGCCGGGGATCAGGAGCGCCTGGATCCGATCGAGCCGTTGCTGCAAGAGCGGGCCGGCAGGCGGGCGGAGCGGTGGTCGCAACCCCAGCAACTGGGGTTCGAGCAGCAGCCAGTGGTGCAGGATCTGACGCCAGAGCAGGCCCAGCTGGCGCGAAGGCGGTTGCTGCAGCGCCAGCACCATCGGCAGCAGCTCGGCTGAGGTCAGCGGCGGCGGCGAAGGCCCCCCCAGCTCCAGCCACTGCCGCAGCCGGCCCAGCTGATCGCCAAAGCGCTGCCGCAGGCGCTGATCCACAGCGGCGAGCGCGGCACCTGGACGCTGCGGCCACACCAGCGCGGTGGCCAAGCGGGCCGACAGCAGCCCGATCACAAAGGTCAAGGCCAGATCAAACACCGTGGCGATGTTGAAGGCCCGCTGGGTGTCCATCACCAGCACCCCCCAGGTGAGCAGCAGGGCCAGGCTGCGGCCGCTCTGCAGCCTCAGCACCTCCAGCAGCAGCGCCACCACCAGCAGCACGATGCTGAGCATCAACCAGCCGTCGGCCACGTGAAACAGCACCAGGGCCGTGAGGATGCCCACCACCCCGGCGGCAAACTGACGCAGCAGCACCTTCCACGGCAGGGAAGGGCTCTCGGTTGCAAACATCACCACCGCGATCACGGCCAGAAACACCCGATCGCCGCGACCGCTCCAGAACACCATGGCGATCGCCAGGGCAGCGCCGATGGCCAACCGCAGGGCGGCACGCAGGGTTGGGGTCAAGGGTTGCGCCTGCGCCAAAGGGATCGGCCTCAGCGACTGGGCAGCGCCGCCGGATCGAGCTGCAGCTGCGGCTGAACCGGCTGGCTGGGATCCCGCGGCACCGGCAGCAGCTCGCGCAGCAGCTGGGCATAGGTGATGTTGACTCCCACGGTGGCGTTGAGCCGGCTCACCAGGGCATTGATCAGCTTGTCTTCGGTGTTGGAGAGATCCAGCTCATCGGAGAGGCCGCTGAGGTAGCGCAGGCGCACGTCGCGGTAGGCCTCGATGGCCGCCGCCAGGCCGCGCCGCGCCGAGGCCAGCTTGGCCAGGCTGGCCTCGTGGTTGAAGAAGGATTGCTCCAGGCGCAGCCGGATGGCATTGCGCTGGGCCGCGTAGCTCTGGGCCTCGGCTGCCGAGCGGCGATCAAGGGCTCGTGCTTCGGCCGCCGTGGTGCCGCCATCAAACAGCAACCATCTCAGCGACAGGCCGACCGACCAGTCGTAGCCATTGGCGTTCTTGACAGGGATCAGGGCGCCGCAGCAGCCGCCGTTGAAGGCCGACACATCGAACTGGTTGGTGTTGCTGGCGCTGCCGCCGGCATTGGCGAACAGCGACAGCTTCGGCAGCAGACCCGCCGCAACCGCATCGCGGTTGCGGGCCAGGGCATCGCGCACCGCCAGGATCGATTCGAGCTCGGGGTTGCCCGCATAGGCCGCCAGAAGCGTCTTGTCGAGATCCAGCGGCCAGCGGGCCTGCAGGCTGATCGGGTCGCTGGCCTCAGGGGTGAGCTCGGGAGGCAGGTTGAGCAACGCCGCCAGCTGGCGGCGGGCCACGGCCCGGTCGGCCAGGGCCTGAATCAACAGCTCCTGATCGCTGGCCTCGATGGCGCGGCGCCGCAGCACGTCAAGCCGGGGCACCAGGCCTGCGATCTTGAGATCGAGCGTGTCCTGCAGGATCAGCAGGTCGTTGCGCACCGCTGCATCGCGGATGCGCACCAGTTGCTCGGCCTGCTGCAGCTTGTAGTAAGCCTCACTGACCTGCAGCTGCAGGCTGCGCAGGTTGGCGGCGTAGGTGTTGCGGGCGCTGCGCAACTGGGCCCGGGCGGCTTTGATCTTGGGCGTGCGGGCAAAGTCGATGAGGGCGTAGTTGAGCTCCAGCCCCGCCTGAAACTGGTTCTGCGACTCGTTCAGGTAGGCGCCGCCGCCGCTGGGCACAAAAAAGGCCCCGGCCGTTGTCCCAGCCGCTCCTCCTGGAACAGCCGGCGGGGTGGCAATGCCATTGGGGGCAAACTGGGGGCCGAAGCCCAGGTTGGCGTTGCCCACCGGAGCCCCCAACCACTTGCCGCTCTGGGAACTGCTGCCGCTGGCCACGGCGCTGATCTGGGGCCACCAGGCTCCCAGGGCCGCCTGCAGGCTGGCCAGGGAGGAGGCCACCTGCTCACGCTGGCCCTGCAGGGTGGCGCTGCCGGCGAAGGCGATCGCCAGCGCCTGCTCCAGGCTCAACCCCTGGGCTCCCTGGTCCTTGAGCTGCAACGGCGTGGGCAAGGCCAGCGGTGCCACCGGTTTGGCCTGGGCTGGATCCAGGGCGCCTCGGGGGGCCTGATTCGCCTTGATCAGGTTGGCCGGCAACGGCGACACGCTGTCCCTGTCGGCTGGCTGGCTCTGCAGCTCAGGCGGCAAGACGGTGTCGAGGGTTCGCAGCTGCTGATCGAGCTGTCGCCACGTGCGCTCAAGCCGGCGGATCTCCGGATCGCCGCTGCGGCCATCGGAGGGGGCCGGCACGGCTGAGGCCGCGGGCCTGTTCTGGCTCTGGGCCTGGGCTTGGGCCTGGATGTCCCCGAGCTCGGCGAGCGGAGCCGCGATCAGGGCCACGGCCAGGGCGCCAAAACGCCAACGGCCCCGCTGCAAGCCATCCCGAGACCTTCCCCCCTGACCAACACGCTCCATGGACTGGGGCAGAACAGCGACCTTGTTCGGCCCCAGTATTCCGGACCCAGGACTCATTGGCTACAGCGCTGCCACTGGCGCTCGCTGCGATGCAGCGCATCGATCAGCTGTCGGCAGAGCTGCTGCCGCCCGGCCAGCCGTTCCAGCTGCTCCAGCCCGGCCTGGTTGATCGCCGGATCGGCCAGCAGCGCTTCGGCTTTCAGCCAGGCATCCGGCGGCACAAACGGCGCTGCCGGCAGCCTGGGCACCGCCCGACTGCGCCGGGCGGGAGTGCGCGCCAAGGCCTCCGACCAGAGCTCAAGCCGCCCAGCCACCGCATCCATCAGAGTCGCTTCGGCATGGCGCAGCGACTGCAGCGCAGGGCTGGTGCCCTCGGCATGGGCCCGCTGCAGGCCCAACAGCAGCCCGATCAGCCGTGAGCAGCTCTCATCGAGGCAGGCCACCAGCGCCAACACCGGATGGTCATTGGCACTGCCGCCCAGCTCGCGGCGCACGGCCGGCAGGTCAGTGCGGAGCGCCATCAAGGCCGCCCGCAGCGACCTGGCAGCCGCCAGCGCCTGGGGCTGCTGGCCCGCCGTGCGTGCAGCGACCCGGCGCAGCGCCTGCGCCAGCTGGCCGCACAGCGTCGACCACTGCTGCCAGCCCTCGAGCACCGCCGACGAGGGCCACAGCAGCTCCATGCTCAGCAGGCTGACCAGGATGCCCACCACACTCCAGAACAACCGCAGGGGGATCCAGGCACCGAACTGCTCGTTGTGGGCCAGCCAGCCCATCACGATCACCAGCCCGCCCACCTTGTAGCCCACCTCCAGCCGCAGCAGCCCCCCCAGCAACCGCTGACTGCCCAGGGCGATGGCGATGCCCAGGGGAAGCGGCACATCCCTGAGACCTTCAAAACAGACCAGCAGCACCACCGCCCCCAGAAGGGTGCCCAGCAACCGCTGGCGGCCAAGCTCCAGGGTGCTGCCGTAGTTGGTGCCCATCGCCGCCAGCACCGACAGGGGGGCGTAATAGGCGAAGGGAAGACCACTGATCACCGCAAAGCCGTTGCTGATCCCGGCGGCCAGGGCCAGGCGCACCTCGGCCCGCTGAAAGAGTTGCAGCGGCTTGCTCATGCCGCCCCCGCCTGCGGCAGGGACGGCAGCAGTGCCAGCCCCCGGATTCCGGCCTGCAGGGGCACCAGTTCAGCCGTCACCGCCAGGTAGGGCAGCGGTCGCGGGGCCGCGGCCGCGGCGCGCCGCCAGGGAACGGCGGTTCCTGCCAGCCCCTGCTGCGGCAACGGGGTGACTCCAGGCTGCCGCCTGATCAACAGCTGGCTGATCAGGGGATCCAGGCTCGTTTGAAGCGGGGCAGACGGCTCCACCTCCACCAGCAACCGCTCCCATTGGAGCCAATGGTTGATCACCATGCGCCACAGCATCATGCGCTGCCGCCATCGCTGGCGTCGGATCGTGGCCCCTTGGGGGCCCGAGGCCTCGAGTGCGATCCAACGCTGCATGGCATCCAGCCGCGCCCCCAGTTCGGCCATCGGCAAGGGGTCTGGGCGTGGGCTCAGGCCACCGAGCCAGTCGCGATAGGCCTGCAACTGGGCCAGCAACCGGCTGCGCAGTTCGGCATCGCCGCGGCAGAGCAGGTTCAGGCGATTCCGCGGCCACAGCAGCAGCCCCACCGCCAGAGCCACCGCACAGCCAACGCTGGTGTCGAGGGCGCGGTTGAACACATACGTCCAGTTGAGCTCAGCATGGCCAGGGATCATCAAAAACATCACGCTCACCAGAGCGGCGGTGCTCAGCCCCGACTGCCAACCCAGCAGCCGCAGCACCGGCACCATCAGCAGGATCGACACCAGCACGCCGATCCAGCCGGCCAGGATCGTGTGCACAAGGAACGTGAGCAGACCGCCCACCACCGTGCCGAGGATGCGGGCGCGCGCCGCCGCCACCGTTTTCTCGTCGTTGTCGTCAACGACCACCACCACCGCCAGCAGGGGATACCAGACAAATTCGATCCGCTGAAAGAACACCGCAATCGCCGCGGTGAGAAACGCTGCGATCGCCAGCTTGACGCTCTTGCGCAGCAGCTCTGCTCTCATCGCCTCAGCAACGGTCCAGGGCAGGACTGGTCACGGGTGTCACCATGGGCGCAGCGATGGAGCACGGCGATGGAGACCCTTCCAGCCATCGAGAGTCTGCTGCGGATGGGGCTGGCTGTCTTGTGCGGCCTGGCGGTGGGTCTCAACCGCTCCCACCACGGCAATGTGCCCCAGCCGAACCGGCTGCGGGTGCATGTGCTGGTGGGCTTGAGCGCCTGCCTGATGGTGCTCGCTGTCGGCGACCATGCCGATGCCCGCAGCCGCGCGATCCAAGGGG